>JAFSWT010000028.1 GCA_017444395.1 Schwartzia sp. (in: firmicutes)
AGCTCCTGGATATTGTCCGGCGACGGCTTCATGATGACCTGGAACTGATGATGCTGATAAAGCCGGTTGGGATTATCCCCATAGCGCCCGTCCGCCGGCCGCCGTGACGGCTCCACATAAGCGATGTTCCACGGCTCCGGCCCCAGAACCCGCAGGAACGTGGACGGGTTCATCGTTCCCGCCCCCTTTTCCACATCGTAGGGCTCGCCCAGAATGCAGCCCTGCCCGTCCCAAAACCGCTGCAGGGCCAGAATGATCTCCTGAAACTTCATGAATCAAACTCCTCTCGTCGTCAATGGCCCCAACAGAAAAAATCTTCCGGACAGCAAAAAAGCCTCGTCCCCGTAACATCATGTTACAGGGACGAGGCTGTAAAGCGCCCGCGGTTCCACCCTGATTGGCCCTAAAAAAGGACCCGCCTTCATAACCGACCTATATCGTTTTGCTCCGGAGCGCCTTCATCCCTTCAGCCGCCTCCCACCACCGCGGCCTCGCTGTCACAGGACTACTCCCTCTCCTTCATCGCTGTCTGTCAGTTTAACAAATCCAACGCCCGTTGTCAATCTCCCTTACGCAAAACGCCGAGATAATGCTCCACGAACTGTCGGGCAGTGCGGCCGCTGCGGCCGGAATGCTCGATCTCCCACCGGTGTCCGGCCACCCGCAGTTCCTCCGGAGAAAGAATCACCCCGGCGGCTCGCAGATAATGATCGATGATGGCCAGGTATTCGTTCTGGTTCGGCGTACGGAAATGGATGATGAGACCGAAACGATCCGACAGGGAAATCGTCTCATTCACGCTGTCTGCCATGTAAAGCTCATCCTGCCCGTCCTCCCGGTCGCGCCAGGTTTCCTTGATCAAATGGCGCCGGTTCGAGGTGGCGTAAATCAGCACATTGTCCGGCCGAGACTCCACCCCGCCCTCAATGGCCGATTTCAGATACTTGTACTCAACCTCCGATTCCTCGAAGGAAAGATCGTCCAGAAAAACGATGAACCGCTTCGTAGCAAACCGCCTGAGCGTCGCCAGGATACGCGCCAGATCCGTCAGCTGTGGCTTCGTGATCTGCACGAGACGCAGACCCTGATCGAAATACTCATTGGCCAGGGCTTTCACCGAAGAGGATTTTCCTGTCCCCCGCGCCCCCACCAAAAGCACATTGTTCGCCGGCCGGCCCCCCAAAAACGCCAGCGTATTGCTCATGAGCTGCTTCTTCTGCTCCATATAGCCGATCAGATGTGTCAACTGAACCGGCTCAAAATGCTCAATCCCCACCAAGCCCTGATTCGCATCCCAGCGGAAGGCCCGGTAAAGCGCCAGATCGCCGCTACCATACTGCCGGTAAAAATCGAGCAAAGCATCTGCCAGGGATTCCACTGTCCAGGGACGGCGGAGTATCCCGGCGAGCATCGCCGCGCCCTTGGTCCGCGCCGCCAAACGATCCCGGGTGGGATGATAGTCATCCAGAATATCCGTTGGCAGGAAAGCGCTGGGCTTATCCTGCAACAGCGGCGACAAAAGCGCAATATCATGCCGGAAGGCGCGATGCAGACTTTCGCCGATCCGCCCGCCCGTCTCGTCCAGCATCCGGGCGGCAATATTGTCGTCGACGACAAGGCGGTAAAGCAGATACCCTGCCAACACATTTCCCCCCAGGCCCAGCGTCTCCGCCTGCACAATCAGGCGACTCACGCATTCCGATCGCGCCCCTTCCGCCGAACGCTTCGCCAGACAATCCGACAGGCACTGAAAAACATCGTCCTCCAAAAGCGACCGGCAAACCAACAGTTCTCTGATATCCGGCATTCCCAAAACAACCACCCACACTTCCCACTGATTATAAACACCTTGCCGCAATCCGGCAATAACCAGTATAAAGCAGGCACCGGAAAAAGGCAAGAAAAAGCCCCTCCCACGAGGGGAGAGGCTTTCATTGTTCTGGTAGTCCAGTTGATCCAGATTACTGGAGCAGGCTGAGGACCGAGCTCGAATTCTGGTTCGCCTGAGACAGCATGGACTGAGCGGCCTGCAGAAGAACGTTGTTCTTCGTGTATTCCGTCATTTCCTTCGCCATATCGGCGTCGCGGATCGTGGACTCGGAAGCCTGGACATTCTCGGAAGCCGTTACCAAGTTGGCGGAGGTGTAGTCCAGACGGCTCTCGATGGAACCGATCGTGGTCTGCTGATCCAGCGCCTTCTGGAGGGCGTTGTCGAGAACATTGATGGCCGCGTTGGCGTTCTTCTGGGTCGAAACGTTCAGCGTAGCACCGTCCGTACCCTTGAGGCCGAGAGCGACAGAGCGCATATCGGTGAGACCGACCTTGATGGCCTGGTTGGCCTTCGTGCCGATCTGCAGGACGAGCGCGTTGTCCTCAGACGTATTCTGGGCGCGAATGGACTCGTTGAAGTTGTCCAGAATCGCGTTGGCGTTCTTGTTGATCTTGCCAGTCTTATCGGTGATGCTGAGGGTGAAGCCGGCAATCTGGCCATCGGTACCGCTGGTCTTGGCCATGAACGTGATGGCGTTGCCATTGTCAGCCGTGTAAACCGTGGTGCCGGAGCCATCCTTACCGATTACAGCCCCCGTTTGAGCAAGCGACAACAGACTGGAACCGACAACCTTCTCGTTACCGTTCGAAGCCGTCTTGGAGAGAATACCTTCCAACGTCGTGTTCCCAATCTTAAACGTCGTGGTGAAGGTCTTGCCCTGCTTGACGTAAGAAACGGTAATCTGATCATCCGAATGGATGTACAGCGACTCACCGCTACGATTCTGCAACGCCGTCAGCGCAGTGCCACCCTTCGTCGCCGAGCTCATGGATTCGTTCGTCAGACGGGTCGCAACGCCTTTCGCGTTGGCAATCTTGTTGTTGTGCGAACCATCAACAAGATACTTGCCGTTGTAGGTGACGTTGGCGTTGTCATCGATCTGGTCGATGGACTGGTCAAGCTCTTTCTGGATCGTCTGGCGGTCGGCGTCAGTGTTCGTATCGTTCGCCGCGTTGATGACTTTCTTCTTCAGGGTCTTGAGGATATCAACCGTGCTGGAGACGGCACCCTCGGCGACCTTCATCATGCTGTTGCCGTTCTGGGTGTTCTTGTTGTCCTGATCCAGCGACTGAACCTGAACGCGCATGCGCTCGGAAATCGCGTATCCGGAAGCATCGTCTGCCGCGCTGTTGATCGCCATGCCCGAAGAAACCTTCTGCAGGCTCTTCGATAGCGCACTCGAATTCTTGTTCAGAGTGTTCAGAGTGTTGATCGCCGACATGTTGTTCTTTACTACCATTGCCATGATTAATTCCTCCCTGGTTTATGATTTGATATACGAGCATCCCTGCCCGCTATTTTTATAATGAGCGAGTCCTCCACAATTTGCCGCCGGTTGCTAGCGGGCCGTCCGGCCAAACCATTTTGTTCTCGCTTATTATCCGTCTTTCACTATATATATCGTGAAAATCCGGAAAAACTTAAGCGGTTTTTTGGAAAAAATCAATTTTGGTACTTTATGCCCATATATCAGAAAGACAACCCATTGAATCCTGAATCAAAGTTTCTTGTTGAAGATGTGGCCGCTGCCGCTGAAACCGGAGAAATCCGGCCGACCATAAGCACGCACGGCCGTGTTCTGCCGCCGCGACTTGTTCAGCCATCCCCGGGCAGCGCTCTGCACCGCCAGATCCACCGGCTGCAGCTCGGCCAGAAGCGCTTTCCCAGCGTCAGTATCGCGGAAATCATCCCGCTCCAACGCCTGCAACTTGTCGAAAATCGCGACCCGCTGGTCCATGAGGGAGAGCGTCATATCAATGTCCTGACGATCCAGGAACTTCTTCATCTCCTGCGTCAGAATGAGGTATTTCTTCCACAGTGTCGCCGCCGGCTCGTCAGGCATCAGCCCTCGCCCCTCTCTTTGCGCGCCTTGACCATCGCCTGCGCCCAAGCGTCACGAAGCTCCGAGATGATCATCTTGGCTTCGTCCACCTTAGTGACGTCGCTTTTGAGGTTCGCCTCGACCAGGCGGTCGTACACGTAGTTATAGAGCGGCAATAACTGATGCGAGATCTCGTACTCCATCTTGAGGGTAACACGGAACTCAATGATGATGTTCTGCGCCTTCTGCAGAGCCGTATTGGCCTCTTCGTAGTTTTTCTTCTCGAGGGCCTCCCGGCCTTCGGTCATGAAGCGAAGCGCGCCGTTATAAAGCATCAGGGTCAGCTGCTCCGGCGTGGCCGTGAGGATCTGCTGCCGCTTGTACGCTTCCGCTGCATTTACCATAGTCGTTCCCCCTGCCTGACGATATTATTGGCCGGTGCCAAAAATCGTATTGTACATCGAGCTCATCCGGGAAATCATGACCTCCATCGCGTCATACTTGTTGTAGAGCTTGCTCTGGTAGGCGTCCATCATGGTCTTGAAGTCTGTCATCTTGTCCTTGAGGCCCTGGATGGCCAAACCCAGCGTACTCTGATCGTTCGGATCAGATGTGACACCGGCATAGTCCTCGATGTTGCTGATGCCGTCGGTCATGGCGTTGTAGTACAGGCGGTTGATGATACCCCGGTTGTTGTAATCATCCTTTAACATGTACTCCTGCTTCTTGTTGGCGTCGGCATAATAATAATTGTCCTGATCGTTGGCGAAAATCTGATAGACACAATCCGCGTCAGCGGACAAGGCCTCTTTCAGCTTATCCGTGTCCAACGTCAGATGGCCCTTGTTATCCGACTCCGTGATGCCGATGGCGTAAGCGGAATTGTACTTGCTGTTGACGCTCTGCACCGGATTCGCGATCGCGTCGCGCATGGCGTCGATGATGTTGCCGATCGTCGAGTTGTGATACAGCAGGCCCGCCTTCGCCTTCGTGTTCCACTTCTCGACCTGCTCGGCGGTCATGGACGCCTGTTCCTGCTTCGTCAGCGGTTCGTAATCCGCCTCGAGGTCATCGGCGTTCCAGTTCTTCGTGTCGTATTTCTCCCGCAGGTTATCAAGGGTCTTGTTGTAATCCTCGACGAATTTCTTGACATAGTCGATGATGGTGTCGGTATCCTGCGTGACCGTGACCGTCGTCGGCTTATAACTCCCATCCGTGTCCTTTTCCGACACATTGAGCAGGTTATAGGTAACGCCGCTGACGGTGACGCGGTTGTCCTTGATATCGGTGTACGTCTTGCCATCGATAACGACCTCACCGTTGGAACCCGCAATGCCTTGCTCTGTGCCAGCGGTAAAAGCCAGCGTTTCGCCAACCAATTCGCCGTCCTGCGACTGCTGGAGCTTCAGATTCGAAAGAAGCTGCGCCCCAAATGTTCCGCCCGCGTCTGCCCCGGCCAACTCAAAGGAAATCTTGCCCTCGGAGCCGGAAGTGGCGTTGTAGAAGCTGAAGGTATCCGTCGCCGTATCGTAGGACGCCTGGACGCCGGATCCGGTGCCGTTGACATCGGCAGCCAGATCGTTGAAAGTCTTGCCGTTCAAGAGGTCAGCGAAGGTATAGGAAACTGTCTGCTTCTTCTTCTCATCCTCTTCCAGCGTCTTATCGTCGCCCTTAATGACGAAGCTGACGGCCACAGCATCACGATCGACCTCGGTATAGTCTGTATCGCCGGCCAACTTATATTTGATTTTCCCGTCTTCCTCTTTAATCTCGGAAAACAGGCTGTCCTTGAGCCGGATGCTGTCTGAAATCACTTTCCCGTCAGCATCGACCCCTACCCGGTCGATCTTGTCATTCGACAGCAGATAAGCGTTGGACGACAGCGATGTCACCTTGACCTTGTGGGCCATGGCGACCGCAGCGCCGTTGGCGGTGGCCGTGACCGTCTGGTCGTTGCTCGTCGCCGCCTTCATGGCGCTCATGTTCGACTGCATCTTGTAGTCCGACAGCGTGGAATACTTGAAGGTGTTGAGATCGGTGTAGAGACCGGAGAATATCTCCTTCTCCCACTCCTGTTTGACCTCGCTCTTGTACAACTTGTCATAGGACTTCTGCTTTGACAGCATGCCGACCTTGACCAGCGATTCGACGTCGAGGCCCGATCCGCTGAGCCCGTAGATTCCGTTGACACCCATGATGATCCCTCCTTAATCTCACGCGTTCTTGTCGAGAAACGCGCCAATCCATTCCCTGGCCTGACGGATGTTCTTGATCATTTCCTCCGGCGGCAGCTCCTTGATGACCTCATTCGTTGACTTGTCAACCATCTTGACCGACATCACGTCAACGTCTTTGTTGTAATTGAACTGCAGGTTGCAGTTAATCTTACTCATGAGCTCGTTGAGCTCCTGGGTGATCAGGCTGACCGACTCCTCGCTGAGCTTCTCCTCCGGCTTTTCCTTCGGAGCTTCCTCTTTTTGCGCCTGAGCGCCTGTCGCCTGGTTCTTGTCCGGCTGGTTGGCCGTCCGGTTCTGCGCCTCATTGGCAGCCTTGGGCGCCGGACTCTCCATAGCGGTGCTGTCCGCGGACTGCTGGCGCGGCGTAGTGGACGACCCGGCCGACTCTGCCGCACCAATGACAATGGCGGCGGACATTACATCTTGCACTTTTCCAATCATTTTGTCATCCCTCCATAGATATTACTTTTCTCTATCCCTGAACAAGGAAGCATTCTCCCCCGTCATTGGCTTTCATTTTTCGGCAACTGGCTGAGATCAAGGCCATGAAGCGGCGACGCCGCGTTCTTGTTTTCCTCCTGGATGGCCCGGTAGATCTCGCCGCGGTAGATTTTCACTTCCCGGGGCGCCTCGATGGCAATCCGGACATTATCGCCCTGTACTTCCACGACATTGACGATGATATTATCACCGATCATGATCTGCTGGCGCGGTTTCCTGGTCAATACCAGCATTACATATCCTCCTTCGCCGGGAACAGGCGGTGCTTCGTCGTGTACTTGCCCCGGTCGAGGACAATCTGCCGCGCCTGGTTCGTCGCTTTGTTGATGACGACCGGTGCCATGAGATTGGCGGTCATTTCCTTGATGTTGCCGTCAGGAATGGTGATCAGCGTGTAAATCAGCATATCGTCCGGCGATTTGAGCCCCATTTTCTCGGCGATATCGTCCTCCAGCTGGAACTCATAATCGGGGAAGAAAACGAACGGCATCGTGATCAAAAAGGCAAGCTCCGGCGTCTTCACGGACTGCAGGAAGACATACGGACTCGACTCATCGAAGGGAACAATCACATAATCATGCTCCCCCTCAAAAGCCGGCATCCCGTCCGCGAAATGGATGATCTTTTCCTCCGGGATCTCGATCTCGCCAAACCTTACCGTGTTGATCTTCTTCATCATTTTTTCTGACCTCCCGTTATGCTAAAATGTCATAATGACCTTCCGATACCCAATTCCGTATGAACCCCTTATCCTGGAGGTACACGCTGAACTTCCCTGGGTTGTAGGTAACATCCGCTGTTGGATAGGTCTGTATCTCGATTGCCTGATGGCCGGGGTCCGGCTGCCCGCGAAGCTGTGACTGGTGCACAGTAATCTTGGGATCCGGGATGGCCTCGGCAACCATATAACGCTTTTTGCTGACCTCTGACGCCAGTTTGCTGTGTGCCTGATTGGCGATCTCGTTGTTGCCTTTCTTGGCGGCGCCGTAAATCATCGCCCAGGCGGTCTGGGTATGGCCGGAGGTCGTCTGGCGGATATCGGATTTCCCCTGGTCGCCCTTTTCCTTCGTGAAATCGCCCATTGTCGAAAAACCGTAGGAATGGCGGCTGGGATAGGTATCGACCTCGATGGAGCATTGGGTGATGCCCATATTCGACCGGGCAGCCCGGTAGTTGCCACTGGACTCCGGCTGCCGGATACGACTCGACAGCGTCGCCAGCCTGGTCTCCATGCCAATCTGCGGCAAGCGGTGACGCGTATTCAGATACAGCATTGGAATCCCTCCCTGGCTCCGGACGACACCTTATACCGGCCAATTATCCTTTTGAGGATATTATACACCAATCAGAGATAATCCGCTAGTGTCGGCGGCAAAATTCTTGAACCGACTGACAGAGAAAGTTGGTAAACCGTCTGCGCCTCCATGAGGCTGACGGACAGCTTGGCGATATCGGTGGAATGAACATCGGTGATGTCCTGGGTAATCTGCTCGTTCATCGTCGTCAGCATATCCTGGCAATCCGTATAGACCTGCTGCCGCGCCGCCAGCTTGGACTGGGCGGTATTGACGATATTGAAGGAGTTCTCGGCCAGATGCTTGCCGTCAGAGGACATCCAGCGGTCGTCGGCCTTTTCGCATTTGGCGACGACGGTCAGGAGGTCGTTGAATGCCGCCGCGCCGGAAGGACCGGGATACGATCCGCTCGCATACGCCTCCTCATTGTCGAAAATGCTGTAACCCGCGATGTCAGCGCCGGAGGCATTCACCGAATCGGAAGCCGGCTGCACGGCGCCGTTCTCCTTGACCATCGAGAACTCCCGCTTGTCACCATGGTAAGTGACAATATGCTGCTTGATGGTCGCGAGCTTCACCGTGACCTTCTTGCCATCTACGGTGATTTCCTCGCTAAATCCTTCCCCCTCGGTATTGATCACGCCGTATTCATTGAAATAATGGTGAACCTTGTTGGACGCAAATGTGCTGCTGGTTCCCGCCTGCTTGCCGGTCAGATAATTCGGATCGCTCATCGCCACCGTGTCGCTCATCACGGCTTTGTAGCCTTCCTCGACGAACTCCTCCGTGTAGATATCGCCCGAGATCGTGTTCATGAAATAGGTATTGCCGTCATCGCCTTTCAATGTCAGCATCTGCGTGATATCACCGGATTTCACCGGGCCGGGTGTCGTACTGCCGCTGAAGAATTCCGCCTGCTTGTCGTCCAGTGTCTTCGGAATCCCGCGAGCTTTATAGTCGGTGGACATCGCGTAAGGTTGAATGAGATCGTTCTGGCCGGAGAAGAGATAGCGGTCGCCGATCTGGGCATTGCCATCGGACACCGCCTGCTGCACCTGAACGAGCATCTCGCCGGCGATGGCCTTCATGTCCGACTCCGTCATGGTGCCCTGGGCCGCGTTCGACTTCACGACCACCGTCTTGATGCGGTCACTCATATCGGTTAAGGCGGAATCGCTGTTCCGCATCCAGGAGATGGCCGTCTTAACGTTCGCCTGATACTGCTCGTTTTCCACTTTATTGGAGCCATAGCGCAGGAACTTGGAGTAGCCCACGGCGTCATCCGAAGGGCGGTGGAGCTTGTCGCCATCGCTCTGCTCCATAAGCTTTGTTTGAGACTCATAGGTTCGGTTGAGCTGCTTCAGGTAGCGGCCCGTCATCATCATGCTGGCTACGCGCATCTATCTCACCTTACCTTCCCACCATGCCGGTGCTGTTGATCAGCCGGTCCAGCATCTCGTCCATCGCCGTCAGGCAACGGGAACAGGCGCTGTAGCCGGTCTGGAACATGATCATGTTCGTGAGCTCCTCATCCCAGTTGACGCCGGCGGTCTCGGAGCGCCAGATGGCGACCTGCTCCACCACGTCCTCCTGGGCGGCGACTTTCGCCTGCATCGACTCCGAGTCCACGCCGAGCTGCGTCATGGCGTTGCGGTAGTAATTCGTCATCGAGGAGGACCCGATGGAGGTCTGGGCCGTGGTCCGGCCATTTTCTCCCATATTGATCTTTGCCCCCAGCAGGACAGCGTTGCTGCCGTCGGCCGTGCCGCCGACGAGGATGTTAGTGCCATCGAGTTTTATCGTATAGTTGCTCGTGCCTCCCGCCGTCTGGAACATATCCCGCACCGTGTCCGTCGTATCATACTCAATCGACCGGGCGGCAATCTTGCGCTCGCCGTCGGTGGCCGAAAGCGTGGTCGTGACCATGAGGGCATTGATGATATTGATTCCCTTCAGGTCGCTGCCGCCGGAGCCGGCCGTCCCGGTCACGATATCCGCCTGGAACGTATCCCCTGACGGCGTCATCGTGACCGTCTGGGTGGCCAGTTGAACCGAGCGGCTCGTTTCATTCCAGAGATACGCCACTCCATCCTCGCCGAAGAAATTCAGGCCCGTAGCCGGGAAGGCCCCCGAATCCTTATTTGGTACCAGCACATCCATACCGGCTCCGGCCTTGTGCTGGGCGTTGAAATCCGTCAGCAGGAACGCCGCCATGTCCGCCAGCTGGTCAATATAGGACTTGTCCTCGGCAATGGCGTCCTGCTCCGCCCGCAACACGCCTGTCAGCGGGTCGAAGACGACGCCGGTGCCGTCGAGCTCAATGTTGTAATCCGTGACGCCATAGTCCGGATTGGGGACACCCTTGACATTCCCGTCGCTGTCCTTGGGGCCCAGCGTGAGGTCGAGCTTGGTGATGCCGTTGACGAGGGAAACGCCGTTGCTGACCAGGGTATACATGCTGTCCGCCGCCGACTCCGATACCGTCACGCTGAGGAAGCCAGAGAGCTCATCCACCACCCGGTCCCGGGCGTCGCGCAGGTCATTGGCCATGCCGCCGGTGGACTCGCGGCTCATGATGGATTTGTTGAGCTGCACGAGCTGATCCGTCAGCTCGTTGACCTTGCCGATGTTGATCCGCAGGTCGTCATACTCCGACTTGATCTGCTCCTGAAGCTGCTTGCCGGCGTTCTTGAAGCGCTCGCTCACGATCCGCCCCCGCTCCAGAACAGCGATGCGTTCGCTGGTGGAGCTGGCCGTCGCCGAGAGATCGACCCAGGACTGATAGAAAGTATCGAGGGCGTCCTTGACGCCGGTATCGTCAGAGTCATCGAAGATGACCTCGAGTTTGTCATAGTTAATACGACGGGTATCAAAATACTCCTGGTCGCCGTATTCCCGCCAGTACTGCTTGTCGGCGTAAATATCCCGGGCCCGGGTAATCGACATCGCGTCGTTGCCGGCGCCGATGTACTGCTTGATGCCGTTGGTGTACACGGCATCCGCCATGACCGCCGCCTGATTCACATTCTGGCGCGAATAGCCCTCCGCGTTGGCATTCGTTATATTGTGTCCCACCGTTTCCAGCGCCAGCCGGTTCGTGCTGACACCA
Organism: Schwartzia sp. (in: firmicutes); assembly: GCA_017444395.1. Taxonomy (GTDB): domain Bacteria; phylum Bacillota; class Negativicutes; order Selenomonadales; family Selenomonadaceae; genus RGIG3544. Next base: position 11,015 of record JAFSWT010000028.1, read on the forward strand.
CGGTACATCGTATTGAGACCGGCAAACGTCGAACGCACAGCCATTGGAACCTCATCCTTTCCTTTTTCCTATAAAAAAATCGCCTGCTATATCAATGGCGCCGGTCAGACAGACTGATCAAACAGCTTGCGCCCCTGCACCGCTTTCGGCGCCGCCTCCGGCGCCGCGTAGCCCGGCCCCGCCTGCGCCTGGGTCATCACGTTGATATTGAAGCTCAGATAGTCCATATCCCTTGCCAGCAAAGACTGACTGGTAAAATTCACCTGTTTCAGGTCCCGCAGCGCCTTATCCAGCTCCTGCAACAGCTTGCGGGCCCAGAGCTTTTCCGGAGAATAGGCCTGACGCCGGACCGCCTCCATCATTGTCGGCGCCCCGGCGCGTTGCAAGAACTCTTCTTTTTCCTTTTCCAGCGCGGTCATCTTTTCCAACAAGCGATTTACCGATTGCGCCGCACTGCCCACCGCCTGGCCGTCCAGATTGTCCTTGAGTGTCTGGCGCTGCTTTTCCGCGGCCTCATTCAGCTTGCCGCAAAGCGAAAGCTCCTCCTCCAAAAGGCGAAGCATCTCCTCCATAGCCATTCTCCTCACGCCTGAAAGTCAAACTTCTTCTGCCGCGTGACGATTTCCTGTCCGCGCTGACCATAGCCCTGTTCCACCTCGGCGTTGCTGAGGCGGTTCAAATGGTAGTTGACGGCGGACAAGGCACCCTGAATCAGGAACGCATTGTCCCCACTGACGGTCTTCGCCTGCGCTACCACGTCATCGAGCTTCTTATGGATTCCCTTCAGCTGTGGTCTGATTTCTCCGGGACTGACAGCCAAAACCTCCTGCATCGTCATTTCCGGGCGCAGCTTCGGTTCCTTTTCGGACAGGCTCTTCAATATCTTCTGCCGTCCGTTCTCCAACTGCTGAATCTCGTCGAGAACCGTCTGTTCCGCGTCCAGGAGCTTCTCCAAGCGCTTCATGTCAATAGCCACCAACGTATCCCGCTTGGCCTTGCCAATGGCAACCAGACGCTCATACGCCTCCGCCAGAGACTCCAGCGCCCCTATCATATCCCGCCACATGATGCCCTCACTCAAAAGCCCGCCAGCATACTGGCCGCGATATTCTCGTTACTGACATCATAATCGCCCGCCGCGATTTGTTCCTTCAACGAATCTACCCGTTCCGACCGGATCTGGTCTCTGTCAGCGTTTTTCCTGAGCTTTTGCAAAAGAGACGCAAAGCTCTGCCCTTCCGGCGAAAAGACGACTTCGCTGGCCTGGGAAACAGACGCGGTCCGGCGGGGCGCCGCCACCCGGTTCTGCTGCACAGCATACGCGCCGGCAATCGCCTGTACGTTGTTGTTGATAAGCATACATGTCACCGCCTTTATATTGAATGATTCCGGAAAATCATTCTTCTGCCTATATCCATCGAAAAAAAAAGCGGGAAGCTTAACTCCCGCTTTTTTGGCAAAACACCTATTTATCGTTTCATATCTCTCTTTTTCTCTTTATTTCGCCCAAATATAACAACCTCAAGAAATCCCCAATGCGAGGGTTAAAGTTTGTTGCCCATATCAAGCGACTTGATGTTCTTCGCCGCGGCAGCCCTCGCAGCCTCGGCGGCAGCCTGCTTGATGAGCTTCTCTTTCGAGCGCTCCATTTCCTTTTGCAACTCGGCGTTGCACTTATCGCAGAAACGGCCCGAGGTGATGGCGGTACCGCAACGCTCACACGGATACTCCAGGGAAGCCCCCTCGGTGACGAACCAGCCATCCCGGATCATCCGCATGACCAGGCGCTCCTTGACGCCCAGCGCATCGACGATATCCTTGACCTTGGAATTCGGGTTGTCGCGCACATAGGACGCGATTTCCTGCATCGTATCCTCTTCTTTTTCAAAGCAATCACGGCAAAGGCCCACGCCCGTATCAACATAAATCCTGCCACATTCCGGACAATTCTTCAGCTTGTTCGCCATGTTTCTGAATCCCTCCTATACTCATGAACCTGATTTCATTATACAGGATTTTCCGCCGAAGGGCAAGGGGAAGGAAACGCTCTCTCCGGTATCTTCCAACGCTAAACCATGCGGTTTTTCACTTCAGCATACTCCGCAGAAACGCCCGCGTCCGTTCCTCCCGGGGACGCGTGAAAATCTCCTCCGGCTCTCCCTGCTCGACGATGACACCGTCGGACATGAAGATGACCTCGTTCGCAACCTCCCGGGCAAACGCCATCTCATGGGTCACGACCACCATCGTCATGTGCTCCTCCGCCAGATCACGCATCGTCCGAAGGACCTCCACGGTAAGCTCCGGGTCCAGCGCGGATGTCGGCTCGTCAAAGAGGATGATATCCGGCTTCATCGCCAGCGCCCGGGCAATGGCCACCCGCTGTTGCTGGCCGCCGGAAAGACGGGCCGGATACACGTCGCGTTTGCTCAGCAGTCCGACCTTGCTGAGAAGGCGTTCCGCCTCTTCCACCGCTTCCTCCCGCGGCCGTATCCTCACATGGACCGGCGCCTCAATGAGATTTTCCAGTACAGTCATGTGAGGAAAAAGGTTGAACTGCTGGAACACCATGCCCATATGCGTACACAGCCGCCGGGCAAACTCCGAATCGACGTAGCGCGCTCCCTGGCCATCATCTTTCGCCAAATACTGTCCCGCGATTTCAATCGATCCCCGGTCAATCGTCTCCAGACGGTTCAGGCAGCGAAGCATCGTGCTCTTTCCCGAACCCGACGGCCCGATGATGGCCAGTACCTCGCCCTGGTGAACCTCAAAGCTGATACCGGAAAGCACCTGGAGGTCGCCAAAGCGTTTATGGATATCCGTGACCCTTAGCATGCATTCACGGCTATTCGTCGTATTTTCCATAATGCGCCTCCAGCTTCTGGAATACCCAGGTGAGTACCGCCGTCATGGCGAGATAGAACGCCCCGGCGATGAAAAAAGCCGTCATGTCGAAATCACGCTGCACAATCGTCCGGGCCACCCGCAGGAGGTCATTCATTGCCAGGATATAAATCAATGAAGTATCCTTGACGAGATTGATGGTCTCGTTGCTGACCGGCGGCAGCACCCGGTAGATAACCTGCGGCAGGACGATGCGGCGCATGGTCTGCGTGTATGTCATCCCCAGCGATTTCGCCGCCTCATATTGCCCGCGATCCACCGCCTGGATGCCGGCGCGGAATATCTCAGCGAAGTAGGCGCCATAGTTCAGCGTGAAAGCCAAAAGTGCCGACGGCACAGGATCGAGACGTATCCCCACCAGCGGCAGGGCGAAATAGACGAACAGAAGCTGAAGCATGAGCGGTGACCCGCGCAAAATCCAGATATAGACCTCCATGAACCGGGACAAAGGGCGCAGATGGGAAAGCCTCGCCAGCGCCGACAAAAATCCCAGCGGTAACGACAAGAGCAGCGTCACCAGGAATATTTCCAGCGTAATCCGCGCGCCCCCCAGAATGGATAGCGTTGTCTCCAGCCGTTTATCCATAAAAGCCCTCCCCGGCGCGGCCTCCCCCGGCACCGCCCCCTAAAATAACGGGCGACATGGAAGCCCCCGAAAAGTAACCGGCATCAGAGTATCTCCTGCCATAAGACGCCATCGCCAAGGAAAGAACCTCTGACGCCGGAAAACCTGTTTTATCTCCATTTCTCCATAACCATCGAAAAACCTGTCCCTCATCCTGCCCCATTGCAACAGGACGTCTGACGCTTATGATTTGTTGCCCTGATACTTCATCTGATGCTTCAGATAGATGGTCTCCGCGTCATCCTTGATGGCCGCATCGAGCAGCTTCAAGATCTCGTCCGCCCCATGGACACATCCGGACCAATATTCCAAAGCGAGAGCCACCGCGTTGTCATCCTTGCCCTTCCTGTCATACTCCCGTTTCGTATGGAAGTAATTCTCCACTACCTGCTCATATTTCTTCAATATAATTGTCTTATCCATTCTCCTGGAACTCCTTTCAATACTATTTTTGTCACAATCCCCCGCGTCCCGCAGTGACGGTCCGCTATTTCACCACCAGAACCGGGCACTTCGCCTGCTCAACCACATATTGGCTGACGCTGCCCATGAGAACGCCCTTGACGACGCCCAGACCACGGCTTCCCATAACGACAAGGTCGACCGGATGGTCCTCAAGGAAATCCAGGATGACCACCGCCGGCGAGCCCGTCTCGGAAAAAGTCTCTGCCGCAACGCTCTCCGATACCTCCGCCATCGCCTGCTCAAGCACCAGATCGCCCGCCTTGTTCACGGAGTCAAGAATGGCGTCCGTCAGGCAGGCATTGATTGCCAGCTGGTTGATGTTCGCGACGTAAAGAAACATCAGCTTCGCCTGACAGGACGCTGCCAGATCAACTGCTATCTTTACCGCACGAATCGCACTGTCAGAACCATCCACCGGCACCAGGATATTTTTCATCATTCTGAACCCTCCTCATAATACGCACGCCTGTAGCGTACCAAGGAATCTTTTGTACATCCTAAAAGGAATAGTTCGCTATATCCGCTCAAAATCCTGCCGCCAAATGGAATATTTCTTCACGACAAGCATCTTCACGCGTATTGACAAGGCAAAAGTGTTGGTGATAAACTTGTCTGAGTTTCCGCGACTTTCGCATTCACGCGTAACCAATCCCATTGGCAGGAGGCAATATTCATGTCTGAAAAAAAGACCGACCCCATCCAGTCCGCCCTTTCCAATACCACCATTGCCGATATTTTCCGCGCCGCCCAGCAGCTCGACGGCGTCGCCGTCAAGACGAAGCTCATTGAGAGCCCGTATTTCTCCGTCCTTTCCGATAACACCGTCTATCTGAAGCCGGAGAATCTCCAGACCACCGGCTCCTTCAAACTCCGGGGCGCCTACAACCAGATCAGCCAGCTTTCCGCGGCGGAAAAGGCCAAGGGCGTCATCACCGCTTCCGCCGGCAATCACGCCCAGGGCGTCGCTTTCTCGGCGCAAAAGCTCGGCGTCAAGGCCGTCATCTGCATGCCGGCCACCACGCCGATCCTGAAAGTCGAGGCAACCCGCGCCTACGGTGCCGAGGTTGTGCTTCACGGCGATACATTTGACGACGCCTACGCGAAATCCATGGAACTCCTGAAGGAAAAAGGCTATGTCTATATCCATCCCTTCAATGACGTGCAGGTGCTTCTGGGGCAGGGCACGACCGCCAAGGAAATCATCGACGACTGCAAGGACATCGACGCCATCCTGGTGCCCATCGGCGGTGGCGGCTTCGCCAGCGGCGTCGCTTTGGCCACGAAGCTGGTGAATCCCCACGTGAAGGTCATCGGTGTCGAGCCTGCCGGCGCCGCCTGCATGGACGCTGCCTTCAAGGCCGGCAAGGTCGTGACGCTGCCCGGCGTCGATACCGTGGCCGACGGCTGCGCCGTCAAGACCGCCGGTGATCTCACTTACGCCTTTTGCCAAAAATACCTGGACGAGATCGTCACTGTCTCGGAAATGGAAATCATGTCGGCGTTGCTGTCCCTCATCGAGAAGCACAAGCTCATCGCCGAAGGCGCCGGCGTGCTCTCCCTGGCGGCGCTGAGCCATTTGAAATTCAAGGGGAAGAAGGTCGCCGCCATCATCAGCGGCGGCAACATCGACATCTCCACCATATCCGCCCTCATCGACAAGGCGCTGATTGCCCGCGGTCGCGTCTTCTGCTTCGCCGTCCAGCTTCCGGACAAGCCGGGCCAGCTTCTCAACATTTCCCGTATCCTGGCGGAAACCGACGCCAATGTCATCCGCCTTGACCACGACCAGGCGATGGTAACGGACAGCTTCAAGAAAGTCCAGCTCACCGTGACCTGCGAAACCCACAACGAGGACCACATCCAGGCCATCATCGCCGCTCTGAAGAAAGACGGCTACACCATCGACCGCGTCTATTGACACAACGCCCCCATCCAGAATCCCGATGACACGTCACACGCGCCTGCCGATTGTCTCTCTTCCCCTTGCCATTTTGCGCAAGGGGATTTTTTATGGATACCTTTATTTTCCTATTGACATCCTAGGATTTAATGCTATACTTTATCCATAGTTTTTCCCTATGGATAATAAAAAAGTGAGAGGAGTTTTCTTCATGGCAAACGAGAGACAATACCGGTTTGAGACCTTGCAGCTTCATGTCGGACAGGAACAGGCCGATCCGGCCACCGATGCCCGGGCGGTGCCCATTTACCAGACGACCTCCTATGTTTTCCACAATTCACAGCACGCGGCGGACCGCTTCGGTCTGCGCGATGCCGGCAACATCTATGGCCGACTCACGAATCCCACCCAGGATGTCCTGGAACGCCGGCTGGCGGCGTTGGAAGGCGGCTCGGCAGCACTGGCACTGGCTTCGGGCGCGGCGGCTGTGACCTACACCATCCAGGCGCTGGCCCATAGCGGTCAGCACGTCGTGGCCGCGAACACCCTTTACGGCGGCACTTACAACCTGTTCGAGCATACGTTGCCGGACTACGGCATCGAGACAACTTTTGTTGATCCGGCCGGCGGGCCAAAGGCTTTCCAGAAGGCCATCCGGGAAAACACCCAGCTCATCTACATTGAATCCATCGGCAATCCCAACGCCAACCTCATCGACATCGCCGCCATCGCCAAAGTCGCCCATGAACACGGCATTCCCCTGGTGGTGGACAGCACCTTCGCCACCCCTTACCAGCTCCGCCCCTTTGAATACGGCGCCGACATCGTCGTCCACTCGGCCACGAAGTTCATCGGCGGCCATGGCACCACCATGGGTGGCGTCATCATCGAAAGCGGCAAGTTTGACTGGACGAAATCCGGCCGTTTCCCCTGGCTGACCGAGCCGAACGCCAGCTATCACGGCGTGAAGTTCTTTGAGGCGCTGGGCCCGGCGGCCTTCGTCACCTTCATCCGGGCGACACTGCTCCGGGACACGGGCGCGACCCTCTCGCCTTTCCACGCGTTCCTGCTATTGCAAGGCGTCGAGACATTGTCTCTCAGAGTAGAGCGCCATGTGGCAAACGCCCTGAAAGTCGTGGAATATCTGGAGAAAAATCCCCATGTCACGAAAGTCAACCATCCGGCGGTCAAATCCCACCCCAATCACAAACTCTACGAGAAGTACTTCCCCAACGGCGGTGCAACGATCTTCACCTTTGAGATCAAGGGCGGCGCAGCGGAAGCCCAGCAATTTATTGACCACCTGAAAATCTTCTCGCTGTTGGCGAATGTGGCCGATGTGAAATCGCTGGTCATCCATCCGGCCAGCACCACCCATTCCCAGATGACGGAAGAAGAGCTTCTGGCCAGTGGCATTACGCCATCAACCATCCGTCTTTCCATCGGCACCGAGCACATCGACGATATCCTCTGGGATCTGGAACAGGCCTTTCAAAGCCTCGATGCATGACGTTGAAATGAATAGCAAATCAAAACGCGCCCTGACAAGCGCGTGACGTGAAAAGTCCCCGGATCGCTCCGGGGACTTTTGATATTCTCTATGGGATTTAGTATCAGAGGCCCGCGAATTTCGCCGTCAGGGCATCCTTTTCCTTGCCCGCCTTGGCGAAGTCATAGGTCTTGAACAGCGGCAGATCCTTCAGCGGCTTCGAGCCTTTCGGCGCGATGGAGTTCGGGTTGCAGGCGATGCCGTTGGCCGTCTTGACCATAGCGTCGCCGGCTTCCTTCGACATCATGAAGTCGATGAAAGTGTTGGCTTCCTTGTCATGGGCCGCGCCCTTCAGCTTCGAGACACCACAGAGCGTCCAGCCGGCGTTCGGATAAACGGTGCTGTGAATCTTCTGCCCCTTATTGCTGACGTTCATCTGGTCGGAGAGGAAGTTCACGGTGATCAGGAACTCGCCAGAGCCGCACTTCTGCGCCGGCGTGAAGCCCGACGGCGTGAGCTGGGCAATGTTGGCCTTCAGCTTCTTCAGGAACTCAAAGCCCTTCTCCTCGCCCATGCTCTGGGTGATGGAGGTCAGGAACGTGCTGCCCGTGCCCGATTTCGCCGGGTCCGGCATGATGATCTCGCCCTTATAGGCGGGATCCAGCAGATCTTCCAGCTTCTCCGGCATCTTCAGACCCTTGGACTTGAATTCCTTCTCAAACCGCTGCTCGTTGACGCCGATGGACAGTGTTTCCAGATAGGTGCCCTTCCAGAAACCGTCCTTATCGACGTACTCCTTCGGCAGGTTCTTCTCCTCCGGCGACGTGTACTTCACGGTGATGCCGTCCGCCTTCATCTTCTCATGGGCGTCAATCGTGCCACCCAACCAGACATCGGCCTTCGGCGAATCCTTCTCGGCGACCAGCCGGGCTACCGCCTCACCCGTCGGCAGGCGGATGAACTTCACCTTGCAGCCGGTCTTTTCCTCGAAGAGCTTTGACAGCTCCTTGGCCGTGTCCTCATGGAAGGAGACATACATCACCAGCTCCTTGCCCTTGAGCGCCGGCTCCTTGTTGTCCGCCTTCGGCTTCTCGCCGCCGCCACCACCGCCGCAGCCCAGCGCCCCCAGGAGGCAAGCCCCGGTCAGGAATGTTGCCGCGATCTTCTTGAAATTCATGCTTCAGTTCCCCCTTTTAGAAATTTTCTGAATTCCAAGCCTATTATAACGCTCTCACGCGCTGAAAACAAGCGGATTTTCGTCCGGCTTTTTCACGATGAATCCGCACCCTTTTTTCATGTTTTGGTGGTACAATGGTGGTCGCATGAAATATCAAACTGGACGGGAGGGTTCTTTATGAAAAAACTCATCGCAGTGAGCGGCAGCCCACGGCGGAACGGCAACACGGCGGAGCTTTTGCGCCACGCGATGCGCGGCGCGGAGGACGCCGGGGCGGAGACGGAGCTGGTGCAGCTGTACGGGCTGAAGTTCACGGGATGTCTCAGCTGCTTCTACTGCAAGCGGAAGGATGTGCCGCACGGCGTCTGCGCCTTGAAGGACGACCTCGCGCCGGTTTTGCAGCGCGTGAAGGAGGCGGATGCCTTGATTATGGGGGCGCCGATTTATTTTATGAACTTGTCCGCCGGGATGCTGGCCTTCATCGAGCGGCTTTTCTTCTCGAACTACATTTACAGCGAGAAGATTCCGACGGTATTCCCGAAGCCCCTGCCCCACGCTTTTTTCTACACGATGAACATGACGGAGGCGCATGTGGAGCAGTTCGGGATGCGCGAAAAACTGGGCGTCTATGAGGGCTCTGCGGCCCGGCTGCTGCGGGCGCCGACGGAAAGCCTTTACGCGTACAACACCTACCAGTTCAGCGACTACTCGAAATACGAATCCTCGATTTTCAATGAGGCGGAGAAGGCGGCGTACCGCAAGGAAGTTTTCCCGAAGCAATGCGAAGAGGCGTACAACATCGGCAAAGCCTTGGTATAAAAGAAGAAGCGCACAGATATGGCAGCGGATCGCCTGTCATATCTGTGCGCTTTTCTTTTGCGCGTCATGCAAGAGGCTCAAGAATGTTTTTTGCCCGCGTGGTTCCCGCGCAAGCCGGCGGCGGCGATGACGCGGTCGAGGGCGGTTTGATGCCCGGCAGCGTTGTAGAAAAAGTCCTCGACCGACACTTTGCGCACATAATACTTGAGCGCGGTGCCGTCTTCCCCCTCGCCGGGGAACCATTTGCTGCTGCCGGATTGGACGATGCGCGGCTTTCCGCTGTCGTCCCGCCCAAGGTACATCATGGCGTGCCCTTCGGCGTAGAGGGTGTCGCCGGGGCGCAGTGTCTTGATGAAAGCGAGCTGTTCCTCCGCGCCCATGCCTTCCAGCTCGACGCTCCACGGCATCGCAAGCTGCTGGTCGACGGAATCCGTCGGAAGCTCGACGCCCACGCTCCGATAGACGCACGCCGTGAAGAGCGAGCAGTCCACGCTTTCCTGCATCCCGCCCCAGCCGAAAATATCCCCCAAAAAGCGGAAGGACTGGCGGATCAGATTGTTTTCCGAGCAGGGCAGCCAGCCTTTGTGCACCGTGTCGTCCGCCGGGACGCGCACAGGCACTTCCGCAAGCGCCGTCGGCACGGAGACGAGCCATGTCCCGTCCTCCTGCGGCTCCGGCTGTACCAAGGGCAGCCGGTCCCCCATCCGGAATGTCAGGACGGAACCGCCGGCCTCTATTTTCTTCCGGTTGGCGGTGATCACGAGAAAATGCTCCGGATCCGCGTATTTCATCCACTGTTCGCGGGGCGCGAAAACCAGCTCGCGCACGTCCACCCAGCCGACGTGCTGCCGCGCCTCCACGAAGCAGAACTTTTTGTCCCGGCTCTCCGCCAGCACGGCCAGCGGCTCCCCCGCGTTTGCCGTGAACCCTTGGAGCAAGTCGTACGTCCAATCATAGGCGTCCTCGTACCACGGGGAGCTTTCCGGCAGATAGCGGATATGCGCTTTCTTCGCCGGAAATGCGAAGCGCACGCTTGCCCGCTCCGGCACTTCGTCCAAAGCGCAGTTGTCGTCCGCCCGCCGGACGCTTTCCTCCGAGACAGGGACGCCGCCCCTGCCATAAAGCTCTTCCATATTGTAATAGGCGATGCCTTCCCTTGCCGCCGCGATTTTTTCGCGTACATGGTCCCCCGTCACGGTGTCCGGGTAGTTTGCCATGTCAGCGAGGAGGTCGCTCTTTGCCCGCATCGTCTCCCGGATAGCAGCAAGCTCGCCCTCGCTCATGGTTTTCTCGCCGTCGGAGTTCCGCCGCGTCCAGTACTCCGCCGAGCCGAGCGCTCCCGCCATGCGCCGCGTTTCCTCGCCGCCCGCCAGATATTCCTCCAGCGCCAGCCCTTGCAGGTAAATCTTTCGCGCCGTTTCTTTGCCCACATAGCGGATATGCCCCGAATCGTAGGCGTGGCCGGTGACGCCGGATTTTCCCGGCGGATATCGGAGAATGAAGCCATGCTCTGCCAATTTCCGGTGTATTTGCTGGTACGAAGTCTCATAAATGTTGTACCAATCCGCCTTGGGCGCACCGTTCTCGACGACCACGACATCCAGCGCAAGCCCGGTCTGCTGCTCCGAAAATCCCGGCGGGTCGGCGTGGGCGTCTGCGTATGCCCCGCCCTCCGCCGCCCGGAGCGCCTCGATGTGCGCCTGCTGCTGCCCAGCGTCTCGGTACGCGGCGGCAATCTCGATTTGGATCGCGCCCTCGGTGGTGGCGTCGGGCCGCAGAAGATCCGCCCGCAGTTCGAGAAAATGCTCGTACGTTTCCCGCTCGATCTGAAATTCCTCGCCAAAACAATTCGCGGCGGTGACGAGGGAAATACCCGCCTCGTAACCGTCGGGCAGCGGATGGGTCTTGTCCACCAAGAGCGGGTCCGCCGCTTCGGACGCCGATACAGCCACTTGCGCCGTTGCAGCAGGCATTTCGGGCATACATCCAAATCCCATCGCCGCCGCCAGCAAGAGCGCGAGAATCTTTTTTGACTTCATTTCGGTTTGCTCCGTTCCTAAAAAGTATCGCGTTGGCGCGTTGTGTTTTCGCCTTTGTTTATTCTATCATATTCTATCATCCTGCCGCCGCTCCTGCAAGAAAAAGACAAAGGGGCGGCCGGCTCCTCAATTGAAAAGCTAAATTCTACTTTACGGTAGTGAAAGTAGAACTTACTCCTTCGGGAAAATTCCACTTGACATTGTGGAATCTTGTGTTACAGAATACCTAGCTTTTCCAGTGATGTCGAGAAAGGCGGGTATTC
>JAFSWT010000029.1 GCA_017444395.1 Schwartzia sp. (in: firmicutes)
AATCTGACAGCATTCCCCTGGAAGGGATGATCTTTTTCGTGCTGCGCCGCCTTCCGGCTGATTTCTGCCGGAGATTTTGCGTCAAAATAGGCTCGTTGCCATTCGGTGTAATCAAAATTTTCCCGGATGATTGCGGCCACGAACATTTCCGCTTTGAGCGTTCCCAAATGCTCCGTCAGGCAATTCATGCCCTCGGTCATGATACCGATTTCAGCCATCATGCTTTCCCTTCCCTACACTCCAATGCTTCCCGCCTTCATTGACAAGTTTTCCTTGCATTATTATTCTGTTTCTGGTTCAAAATCTTAAGCATACTCATTGATATGCATACGCTCATAGATATGTTTGTTGGCGTAAAAGAAATCCAGCATATCAGCTATGCTTGCAATATCGTTCTTGTTCTCTCCATTAAATAATTGGTCGTCACTATGTGCCAGTTCCATAATCACTGACACTGGAATACCATATACATCAGCCAAAATTTCTAATACACTTATAGTAACATCATTGATTCCCTTTTCAATGCGAGCATATTTTTGCCGGCTCATCGAAAGCCGCTGTGCTATGCATTTCTGTGAAAAGCCTCGTTCTTTTCGCAGACGGCGAAGAGATTGCCCTAAACTTTTATTCGTCATCACAACGGCCTCCTTTCGCTCAAAAACCATGTATAGCATAGCAAAAGCATATTGAAAAAACAAGATGCTTTGTTACAAAACCATACCATCCCAAAAGACTTCTTATGCTCCCCCCTTCCCCAATCCCCGCCCAAATGTTATAATTTCCCCATCATACTTTCCACAGGAGGATGCTTCATGCGGCGGGGATTTCGTTTTTTGCTCCCGGCTCTGGTGGGCGGGGGTTATTTTTGTTTTTGGCGGGGGCGTCGGCGGCGGAGCCGTTTGCGGATGTACCGGCGGGACATTGGGCCTATGACGCGGTGGCGCTGAATATTTCGGCTCCCTGATTATTATTTAACACTATGTCAAGCGTTTTGTTCAGTAGGAATAGCCGCAAAAAACGGATAAAAACCCGGATAAATCCCGAAATATCAAGATTTTTACCTTTCGTTTTTATTATTTGATTTGTCATTACTGGTGACATATCGCGACATAGTTCCCATGATTATTCGCTACGCTGTTGCTCTCGATATATAGGCATTTACTCTTACTTTCGCTATGGGACGGTTGCGTTAGTCTGACTTTTACCGCTTTATTGTCACCGGCTTGGTTTGATTACGCGTATAGCAGGGCGGCAAAAGGTTCTCTTTGGCAATCCGGCGCGCCGCATCGTGGCGCGTTATCCTGACCCTTGTTTGAAATACGACGAAAACCGGCCCGGTAAGCTGCCGTAAAGCGGCCCCGGGCCGGTTTTCGTTTGCCATTTCGGTCGCTGATCCCTTCAGGGATGTGAGTCCCTAAGCGGTTAAACACTAAGGGACTCAGCAAGGAGCCGGCTCGCTGCTTATGCTTCGCTCCGCTCGGAAATGCTAACGCTCTTTGGTTTATTTCCCCACAATCCTCCGGGCGACGCGCACGGCGGCTACGCCGTCGGGGGCGTAGTCGGCGCCGGCTTCGTTGGCGTATTCTTCGGTGACACAAGCGCCGCCGGCGATGACTTTGGCCCGGACGCCGGCTTCCCGAAGGGCGGCGGCGACAGGGCCGATCTCGGTCATGGTGGTGGTCATCAGGGCGCTGAGCCCCACGATGTCCGCGTCCAGCTCCTTCGCGGCGTTCACGATGGCCTCGCGGGAGACGTCCTTGCCCAGATCGCGGACTTCAAAGCCGCTGTTGGCCAAAAGGGCGCCGACGATGTTCTTGCCGAGGTCGTGGACGTCGCCCTTGACGGTGGCGAGGACGACGGTGCCCAGGGGCTCCGACTTTTCCGCCGGCACCAGTTGCTGGAGCTTGCCGAAAGCGGCGTTCATCGTCTCGGCGGCCAGCAGGACCTCGGGCAGGAAGACGCGCCCGGCGCCGAAGTCCTCGCCGAGCTCGTTCATGGCGGCGGTCAGGGCGTCCTCGGTGATCTCGTGGGGCGTGCGGCCCTCGGCCACGGCTTTTTCGACGAGGCCGGTGACCATCTCCTTGGCGCCGTCCCGGACGGCGGCCCGGATGGCGGCGATGATGTCCTCCGGCGTGCTGTCCGGCGCGGTGGCGGCGGGGGCGTTCTCGGCCGCCATCCGCTTCGAGTAGGCGCGGCCGTTGGGGTCCTGCCCCAGCAGAGCGGCGCTGGCGGCGAGGGCCCGTTGCATGTCCTCATCGTAGGGATTCATGATGGGGGCGTCGAGGCCGGCGGCCAGGCACATGGCGAAGAAGGTGCTGTTGATGAGGGGCCTTGCCGGCAGGCCGTAGGAGATGTTGCTGAGTCCCATGGTGGCCGGGAAGCCGAAGCGCTCCCGGTAGAGGGCGAGGGTTTTCAGCGTCTCCCGGGCAGCCCCGGGCTCGGCGGCGACGGTCATGACGAGGCCGTCCAGCAGGAAACTGTCCTCGGACAGGCCGGCTTCCCGGGCCGCGGTGAGAATCGTCTCCACCGCCGCCACCCGCTCTTCGGCGGTTTTGGGAACGCCGGCGGCCGTCAGCGGCAGGCAGAGGATGGCGGCGCCGTATTTCTTCGCCAGCGGCAGGAATTTCGCCAGTCGCTCCGGCTCGGCGCTGACGGAGTTGACGAGAGCCCGGCCGGGATAGACGCGCAGGCCGGCCTCAAGGGCGGCGGCGTCGCTGGTGTCGATGGCCAGCGGCGTGGTGGTAATCTGGGAGAGCTCCCGCACGGCGCGGCGCATGGCGGCGGCCTGGTCGATGCCGGGGACGCCCATGTTGACGTCGAGGACGCCGGCCCCGGCCCTCGTCTGCCCCAGCGCCTCCTTCTTCACCGACAAAAGCGAGCCTTCCTTGATTTCAGCGGCCATTTTCTTGCGGCCGCTGGGATTGATGCGTTCGCCGATGAGAACGGTGGGGCGGTCGCTGCCGATGGCGACGGTGCGGCTGCGGCTGGTGAGCCGGAGACACCGGGGAACCGGAGCGCGCTTTGGCTCCGGCAAGTCCTTCACGGCGGCAGCCACGGCCCGGATATGGTCCGGCGTCGTGCCGCAGCAGCCGCCGATATAGGTGGCGCCGGCGGCAATGAGCTTCGGCGCCCAGCGGGCGAAATCCTCCGGCCCCATGGGAAAGACCGTCTTGCCGTCCACGAACCGGGGCAGGCCAGCGTTGGGCTGGACGCTGATGGGCTTGGCGGTGCTTTTTGCCAGCGTCTCGACGACGGGCAGGAGCTGCTCGGGGCCCAGGGAGCAGTTGACGCCGATGATGTCGGCTCCCAGGGCGTCGAGGGTGATAGCGGCGGTCTCCGGGTCGGTGCCGGTGACGGTGCGGCCATCCTCGCTGTAGGAGAGCTGACAGATGACGGGGAGATTTGTCGCTTCCTTCGCCGCCAGCAACGCCGCCCGGGTTTCCTGAATGTCGATGGAAGTCTCGATCAGGAGGTAATCGGCGCCGCCCTCGGCCAGCGCCGCCGCCTGTTCGTGGTAGGCTTCACAGGCCTCCTCGAAGGGCAAATCCCCCAGCGGCTCGATGAACCGCCCCGTCGGCCCCATGGAACCGGCCACCTGCGCCCGGCCCCGGGCCGCTTCCCGGGCGATGCGGACCGCGGCGACGTTGATGTCCCGCACCCGGTCGGCGAGACCGTAGTGGGCGAGCTTCAGAGCGCAGCCGCCGAAGGTGTTCGTCTCCAGAATCGTGGCACCGGCGTCGATATAGGCTTCGTGAATCTTCTTCATCATCTCCGGCCGTTCAAGGTTCACCAGCTCCGGGCACTCGCCGGGCTGAAGGCCGGCCGCCTGCAGCATGGTGCCGGTGGCGCCGTCGAATATATGGATCATGATGGCAACTCCTCGCTTGTGGAATCTCGGATAATGTTACAAGGTAAGTATAGTTTATCCGGCCGGGTTGCGCAAGAGCCGGCGCAAAACAGGATTGACGCCCGCCACGCCCCAAGCCTATAATAAGTATAGAAATCCGGCACCGCCGCCTACGGGAGGAATCGCGCGTGAAAAAAATCGTCGTCGTATCCATGGTCAAGAACGAAGCCGACATCATCGAGAGCTTTGTCCGGCACTCGCTGAGCTTTGCCGATGAAATGATCCTGGCGGATCACATGAGCTCGGACAAGACGCCGGCAATCCTGAAGCAACTGCAGGAGGAAGGGCTGCCGCTGACCGTCCGAAAATGCTACCGGGCGGAGTACGCCCAGGCCGAAGTGATGAATGACCTGCTGGGGGAGGCGGCCCGGGAACGCGGCGCCGATCTCGTACTGCCGATGGACGCCGACGAATTCCTGGTGAATACGGAGACGAAGGAATCCTGCCGCGCCATCCTGGAGCGTCTGGACCCCAACGTTCTCTACAAGCTGGAATGGCGCAACTATGAACCGCTGCATCCCCATGAGGGCGAGGACACGTTTCTGCTGACCCGCCCCTGCCGCCGCGGGAACGGGTTCGCCGAGTCGCAGAAAGTCATCGTCGGGGCGGCGCTCCTGCGGCAAAAGCCCTTCCGGCTCATCCAGGGCAGCCACTACGCCTATTGGGACACAGCCGAGGGCCGGGTCAACGTGCCCTGGACAACGGCGCCGCTACTGCACACGGCGCATTTCAACTGGCGCAGCGAGGAACAGTATGCGGCCAAGATGGCGGCAGGCTGGCTCCACAACGTCGCCAGGTTCTCCGTCAACACGCCCTCCGGTTGGTTCCTGAAATGGGGCTTCCGTCGGCTGATGCGCGGCGAGCCGGTTTCCCGGGAGCATGACCTCTCCGGCACCGCGCCCTTCGACCTGCGCCCCTTCGTGCCACCGCAGACGCTGCGATACAGCCGGGATGTCCGGCCGGACGCTTTCCGCAACCTCCTGGCCGCCAGCGAGATCATCGCCGA
Source organism: Schwartzia sp. (in: firmicutes) (assembly GCA_017444395.1). GTDB lineage: Bacteria > Bacillota > Negativicutes > Selenomonadales > Selenomonadaceae > RGIG3544. Next base: position 4,914 of record JAFSWT010000029.1, read on the forward strand.
GACTTACCTCGAATCCAAGGTCCTGCAGCGGCAAAAAACCGTCACGATGGTCATTCCCTATAGCGGCGACGGCGCCGCCCTGCGGGAATCGCTGCGCCTCGCCGACGAGCAGACCTATCCCTACAAAGAAATCTTCGTCCTCTGTCTCGGTGACACCCCGACGCCGAATCATCCGGTCAGCGACACCCCGCTGACCGTCCTGCAAAACACGGAAACAAAAGACGTTTTCGGCCTGCTCTCGGAAAAAGCGACCGGCGACTACGCCCAGTGGCTTTTCCCCGGGGACACCATGACGCCGGACAAGGTCATGAAGATGACGGCCTGCCTGGAAACGCAGGAATTCCCGTTCCTGTTCGCGCTTACGAACGGTGACCGGACATTTGAGGACTGGACGCCCTACACGGACTTTAACGAATCGCCCCGGCCGGAGTTTCAGATGGTGGACCCGGGCGTGATGTGGCAACGCCTGCTCTGGATGGGGAAATACCCTTCCGGCGGCATCACCGGCCTTCTGATTCCCCGGGCCGTGATGGAAACGTGCGATTGGTTTCGGGACGGTTTCCTGGAGGAACGGCCGCTGTTCCTGACGATGTTCCGCGCCTTGCTCCAGTGCGATCCGGGTGAAAGCGGCGACGTCACCGTGGCGATGATCCAGGAAATGTACTGTGCCCGGGATTGGGAAAAAATCGACCTCACCGACTGGCTCTGGCACCAAATCGAGTGGGCCTGCCTGCTTCTTCTGGACCGGGACCTTTTGGCCGAAGACGTTTACCGGGACGCGGCGCGCCGTCTCCGGGAAAACGAGGCCATCGCCCGGCCGCACCGCCGGGAAATCGACGATACCCTCTGGGCGGAATACCAGGAAGCACTCTCCAGGCTGTAACGAAACCCACAGAAAGGCGGCTTTTCGGGCCGTCTTTCTTTTTTTGCCGGCATCCGTAAAAAATCGGTTGTTTTCCTTGCTTTTCGGCACCTTTTTCATTATGATATAGTATAGAATAATTATCAGAAAGGACGGGTTTTCATGAAAAAACGTTTCAGACAACGTATCAGCTTCGTGCTGGCGCTCCTCTTCACGCTGGCGTTCACGGCCACCGCGCTGGCGGCGGATGTCGTCATCCTGCACACGAACGACATCCACTGCGGCATCGAGAAGAACATCAATATCGCCAGTCTCGCTGCCTACAAGAAGGAACTGAAGAAGCAGGGCGTCCCGGTCCTGTTGGTGGACGCCGGTGACGCCGTCCAGGGCGAGCCCATCGGCAAGATGTCCCAGGGTATGTCCCTGGTGCGGATCATGAACGCCGTGGGCTTTGATTTCATCATCCCCGGCAACCACGAATTCGACTACGGAATGCCGCGCTTCTTCGAACTGCTGAAGAGCCAGCACACCCCGTACTACTCCTGCAACTTCACCGATCTCCGGACCAACACGCTGCCGCTGAAGCCCTACAAGATCTTCGAGAAGGGCGGCCACCGTATCGCCTTCGTCGGCGTCACGACGCCGGAGACCCTGAACAGCTCGACGCCGAAGTACTTCAAGGACGAGCAGGGCAACTTCATCTACGGTTTCAATGAAGACGCCAGCGGCCAGAAACTCTACCGGGCCATCCAGAAAGCCGTGGACGCGGCCAAAGCGGAAGGCGCCGAGGCGGTCTTCCTCGTCGGCCATCTGGGCATGGACGGCTCCATCCCTCGGTGGTCCAGCATCGCCATCGCCGAGAACACCACCGGCATCAAGGCCATCATCGACGGCCATTCCCACGAGCAGTATGAGGCCCGCATCCGGCGGAACCTCAAGGGCGAGGAAGTCCTGATCACCCAGACGGGCACGAAGCTGGAAACGGTAGGCAAGCTGGTGCTGCATGACGACGGCACCCTGTCCTCGACGCTGGACACGGTACTCCCCGACCCCGACCCGAAAGTGCTGAAGGTCATCGCCAAGGAAAACAAGCGGTTTGAGCCGGTCCTCAAGCAGCCGGTGGGCGAGGCCCTGGTGGATCTCCGGGACGGCGACCCGGCCACGGGCGTCCGTCGCGTCCGTAACGGCGAGACGAACATGGGGGATTTCGTAGCCGACGCTTACCGCGCTGTCCTGAACTGCGATGTCGCCATCGTCAACGGTGGCTCGCTGCGCAACAACATCAAGAAGGGCGTCTTCACCTACCAGGATCTCCTGACCTCCTTCCCCTTCGGCAACATGTGCGCCGTCGTCGAGGTCACCGGCCAGCAGCTGGCCGACGCGCTGGAGCTTGGCGCCAAAAACTACCCGGAGGAAAACGGCGCCTTCATGCAAGTCTCAGGTCTGACGTACACCCTTGACGCCCGGATTCCCTCCTCCATCGAGCTCGACGAAAGGGGGAACTTCGTGGCCGTGCGCGGTGAGCGCCGGGTCAGGGACATCATGGTGAACGGCCAGCCTCTCGACCTGAACCGCCTTTACACCGTCGGCGGGACCACCTACATTCTCAAGGACGGCGGCAACGGCATGGTGATGTTCAAGGGGGCGCGACTCCTGCAGGACGGCGCCCTGTCCGATGTGGACGCCATCATGGAGTTCGTCCAGAACCACAAGAACGCGAAAATCACCGATGAGTATGGTGACTGGCAGGGCCAGGGGAGAATCAACATCATCCAGTGATTCTCCAGCCCGCCAGGGATAATACAAGGAGAACCATTATGGAAAGGAAAATGACCGAGCAGGAAATCATCGATTCCTTTGCGGAAGCGATGGCAAACGACCATATCTATCCCTGCTACCAGCCGCAGATCAACCACGGCACCGGCCGCATGGTCGGTGCCGAGGCCCTGATGCGCTGGAAGAATCCCACCTTCGGCGTCCAGTATCCCTCGGATTTCATCCCGGTGCTGGAAAAGCACGACCTCCTGTACGAGGCCGACGTGCACATCTTCGACTGCGTCTGTCGCTTCCAAAAGCAGCGCCTCGAAAAGAACGAGCCGACGATCCCGATTTCCGTCAACATGTCACGCTATGACATCTACCGCCACGAATACGTGGATGAGATTGAGAAGCGGCGGCAGAAATACGGCGTTCCCGTCAAATACCTGCGCATCGAGATCACCGAATCCTCGGCCATCGGCGGCATGGAGCTGATGACGGCCGTCATCGACCGCCTCCACGAAATCGGCTACATCGTCGAAATGGACGACTTCGGCAGCGGCTACTCGTCGCTGAACATCCTCAAGAACCTGAAAGTGGACATGATCAAGCTGGACCTGAAGTTCCTCGAAGGCGATATGGGCGGCCGCGGTGGCATCATCCTGAGCTCGATGGTCCAGATGGCGAAATGGCTGAAAACGCCGCTCATCGCCGAAGGCGTCGAGACCACGGAACAGGCAGACTACATGAAGAGCCTCGGCTGCAGTTACATCCAGGGCTATCTCTACTCCAAGCCGGTACCCGAGGACGAGTTTTTGGTCATGCTGAAGCAATCGGCCCACGAGCCGACGCTGCCGGCCATGAACCTCGTGAATGCCATCAACGCCGGCAAGTTCTGGGATCCGGGCTCCATGGAGACGCTGATTTTCAGCAACTTCGTCGGCGCCGCGGCGCTGTTCTCCTATCAGGAAGGCCAGGTGGAGACCCTGCGCTGCAACGAGAAATACCTGCGGGAACTCGGCATGCAGCTTACGGAAACGGATGTCACCAACTCCAACCCCTGGGACAACCTCGACGCGGAGAACCGGGCCATCTACGTGCGCACCATCGAAAAGGCCATCGCCTCCGGTGGGGAGGAGACCTGCGAGACCTGGCGTGATTTTTACTCCAGGCTCTGCGGCAGCGATCGCATCTGCATCCGCAGCCATATCCGGGTCATCGGCAACGCCGGCAGCCAATACCTGATTTACGCCATGGTCCAGAACATCACCGAGGAAAAGAAGAACTACCAGCAGCTCTTTGAAAGCGAGCGGCGGTTCCGCTTCGCCAGCGAGCAGGCCAACGTGTACGCCTGGGAATACACCATCGCCACGAAGGAAATGCGCCCCTGCTTCCGCTGCATGCGCGACCTGGGTCTGCCGCCGGTGATAAAGAACTACCCCGAGCCGGCCATCAAACTGGGCATCTTCCCCCCGGACTACGCCGACATGTACCGCGACTGGCACCGCCGGCTGGCGGAGGGCGAGCCGCACCTCGAAGCCATCATCCCGCTGACGGTGGGCCGTATCCCGTTCCACGTCCGCTACACCAACGAGTTCGACGAAAACGGCAACCCGGTGAAAGCGTATGGCTCCGCGACCATGGTGGTCGGCGATCCGCCGAACGCGGAGAAAAAATGATGTTCCCTCCATGAGAAAAAGGGCCCCGTTTTTGGGGCCCTTCTCTGTTTCATTCATCCCTGGGAGGCGTATTCCATGAAACTGCTTATTCTCCTGTCCTTATTTTTTCTGGTGCCGGGACTTTTCGTCACCCGCAAAGCCGCGGCCGCCAGCCGGCCCCGCATCTTCGTTCTGGCTACCGGCGGCACCATCGCCGGCCGCGCCGACACGCCGTCGGCCCTGACTGCTTACCAGGCGGGGACGCTGCGCATCGAATCACTGTTGGCGACGGTACCGCCACTGCGGGACATTGCGAATGTCACCGGGGAAACCATCTGCGACATCGACAGCAAAGACATGACGGAGGAAATCTGGTTGCGCCTCGCCCGCCGCGTCAACGAACTCTTTGCCGAGGAATCAGCTGACGGCGTCGTCATCACCCACGGCACCGACACCCTGGAGGAGACCGCTTATTTCCTCAACCTCACAGTCAAAAGCGACCGGCCGGTGGTACTCACCGGCGCCATGCGTCCGGCCACCTCCCTCAGCGCCGACGGCCCCCTGAACCTCCTGGACGCGGTGCGGACCGCCGCCAGCCCGGACGCCGCCGGGAAAGGCGTCCTGATCGTCATGAACGGCGAAATCAACGCCGCCAGAGATGTTGCCAAAACGAACACCCTCGCCCTCGATGCTTTCCAGTCGCCGGATATGGGTCTCCTGGGCTATGTGAACGACGGTATTCCCACCTTCTACCGGCAAACCCGGCGCTATCATACGGCTCAATCGGAATTTGACGTCACCCGCCTCGCCTCCCTGCCCCCCGTGAAAATCCTCTACGGTCATGCCGCCGACGATGCCCTCTTCGTCGAAGCAGCTGTCCGGGCCGGCGTACGAGGCCTTGTTTACGCCGGCCTGGGAAACGGCAGCATCCCCCAGAGCGTCGAGACCGCCCTGACGGAAGCCGCCGCCCGGGGCGTCATCGTCGTTCGCGCCTCCCGGACCGGTAGCGGCGCCGTCGTTCCCGAGAGATCACCCGCCGGATCGCCATTCCTCTCCGCCGGCACCCTCTCCCCGCAAAAAGCGCGCATCCTGCTCCAGCTCGCCCTTACCCGCACCGCCAACCGGTCCGAAATCCAGCGGATGTTTTTGGAATATTGAAAAGATCTATTTAGTATTCATATCTAAAATGATAAAAAAGAAATTTTTCCCGGGATAGCCATTCCGTCGATTTATGGTGTATAATAGGGATGCTACAATAATCGCCTGACAGGAGATTGCGCCATGAATAACAAGATTTACGCTCTCATCGGTCCGCACGCCTGCGGCAAAGGCGACATCATCATGCGCCTCGCCGGCATGGGCATCCACTACATCGCCAGCTATACCACCCGTCCGCCCGTGAAGTATTTCACTTCGATGCCCATTTACAACTTCGTCAGCAAGGAGGAGTTCCTGCAGAGGGATTTCCTCGTGAAATCGACGTACAAGGGCGACTATTACGGCTTCCTCAAGAAGGAAATCCTCGACTCTTTGCAGGAGTATCCCATCAGCGTCATCATGGTGGACACCATCATCCTCAAGCAGCTCTCCAAACTCCTCAAGGACAGCTTTGAGTCCATCTTCGTCATGTGCGACTATGTCTCCCTGGTGGAACGGATGCTGAAGCTGGGCCATACCAACAGCGAGATCAAATACCATCTGGAGTACGCCGAGAACAACGGCGAATTCGATACCTGGAAGGTCACGAACCACATCATCAAGAGCCTCCCCTCGGAGGAGCGCATGACCGCCCAGGCGCTGTCCATCATGGGCCTTTCCCAGACCCTGCCACCGGAGGAATTCAAGGCCCGCACCAAAAAGCGCTGAACGCTTCCCCAACCCTAAATAAACGCAAAAAAAGAACCGCTGTCCCGTGAAGGGAGGCGGTTTTTTTTTTTGCCTGTCCTGGCGCATCAGACGAATCATATGCCTTCCGGCAAGGGCTGCCTGGCGGCGTAGTCCAGCAACGACGCCAGATCAAAGACGCAAGCGGCGGCCGCGTCACCATCCGCCCGTACGCGCAGATGTTCCCTGGAAGCGTATGTCACCGAGAGCGAATACCCATAGCGGTGGACATTATTTTTCCGATAGTAGCCATTATACTGAATAATGTCTTTCTCCACCAAAAGCTGCGCCAATCCGGCGACGTATTCGTCGCTGACCTCGTCATCGAAATCCATGACGACGTAAGAATCACCCATGACGCGAAAACGCATCCGGTACCGTCCGTCCCGTCGTTTGATTTCCCAGCTGTAATAGCCTATCGGCCAATCGGGAGTCAACCCGTAAGAAACGCCATTGTTCTCGAAAGTAAGGGAAAAATCCTTGATTTCCCCCGATTGAATGGTTTTAGGCGCGTCCTGGGAAAGGTCCTGTATCTCCAGCTCCCCGGCCAGCATTTCCGGACGCACAAAACGGTACTGGTGTGACCTGCCGTCGAGGACCATATCGGACGCCTCCAGACTGCCATCATCGCCTACGCGCAGATTGGTCATAAAGCCGAAGTCAGACGCGCCTTTTTCCGCGTTCACCAAATACGTTATATCGTCCTCGTTCTTCACCTTAAATCGGCATGTTTCCGACCACCGGCCGGTCGTAACGGTAAGCCGGTCCCCGGAAATATCCAGCGTCGTCTGGCTGTTCACATCCACCCAATGCCCTTGCAACTCCCTCATTTTTCCCATGCCGCTGGCGCACCCGAGGGCGAGCAGCAACGCCGCCAGGAGCGCGACGAGATATCCCATATGTTTCATCGCTCCCTTTCTCATCCGAATCCCCCTTTCTTCACGGACAGCCAACCATCCTCCGCTCCCTGACCGCAAGAAGAAATTCTGCCCGGCCCGGTTGCCGTTTCTGATCTCCTACCTCCCTGATGGTTTCAAGCGATTGGTGAACGATTGCCCGGCGTAGTGAAAAAAAACGCCGCCCGAAATAATACCCTGACTTCCTGTCCGTTATATTCTCCCCCGGAAATCCATATCCCTGCTTTAAGAAAAGAAAAATCTGCCTTTTCTCCATTCTGTGGGTAATGTGGATAAAACCGGGAATAACTCAAAGAATAATTCTATTCTGGCTTACCTCCGTTTTGATGACAACAGTTTAACCACGAATACGACTGGCTTTCATGGCATTGATTACATACCATAAAAAATACAAGGTAAAACAATCTTACTTTATTTATTTAAGCGATATAATTACCATCACCGAAGGCAATTCTACCTTGAGAAAACCCCATTTGAATCAAAATCGCGCTGCCAAAATCACGTCGCTTCTCCCTCATTTTTCACCCTAAAATGGCGTCATATAAGGTTTCCGACATCAAATAAAAGCGCCCCGGTCCGCGAATAGTGGCCGGGGGCGATTCGTATATAAAAAGCTGCCACGGCTTTTGACCGCGGCAGCTTTTTCTTTTTCATTTACCGGGCTGGCAGGCGCATTTCCCCGGCCTGCTGGCGGAGACGCTCTACCCTTTCCTCCGTGGAGGGATGGGTGCTGAACAGGCTGGCAAAGGAAACCTTGGAGCCTTTCAGCGGGTTGATGATGAACATATGGGCTGTGGATGTCGTGGCCCCCTGCAGCATCCGGCTGTTTCGGGCATAGTCGTCGATTTTTTCCAGCGCCCGGGCCAGATACAGGGGATTGCCGCAGATCTCGCCGCCACTCTTGTCAGCCTCGTACTCCCGGGAACGGGAAATCGCCATCTGGATCAGCATGGCCGCGAAGGGCGCCACGATGATTGCGAACAGAGCGCCCAGCGCGCCGCCGTTGTCGTCCCGGTTGGAGCGGCCGCCGCCGAAAATCATGGCCCACTGAGCCATATGGGCGATGTAGGAGATGAAGGTGGCCATCGTCGCCGCCACGGTGGAAATCAGGGTATCATGGTGCTTGATGTGGGAAAGCTCGTGAGCCAGAACGCCGCTGAGCTCGTCGTAGTTGAGAGCCTGCATGATGCCGGTGGTAACGGCCACCGCGGCATGGCTGGCATTGCGCCCGGTAGCGAAGGCATTGGGCACATTGGAATTGATGACGCAGACCTTCGGCATCGGCAGCTGTGCCCGTTGGGCCAGCTTTGCCACCAGATCATAAAGCTCCGGTGCCTGGGCCCGCTCGATGGGCTGAGCGTTATACGCCTTCAGCACCATCGAATCGCTGAACCAGTACGAAATGAAATTCATGACCAACGCCATCATCAGCATGATGGTCGCGCCTTCCTGACCGCCAACAGCGCCGCCGCAGACGACCATCAGGGCGCCCAGCAGCGTCATCAGCAGCATTGTCTTGATTGTATTCATGTAAATCAACTCCTTCAGGGTAAAAGTTATCCGTTTTCCTTCCAGTGGTTCATTCCGCCGCTTCGCTTCTAAGCATAGGAAAACAGCATGAAAAAGCGATGAAGGACGGGAAAAATCGCCTGCCGTCAGAAAAAGCCGCCGTCTCCGGACAGCGGCTTTTTTCACTCAGATATCGAGATTCTTGACCTTCTTGGCGTTTTCCTCGATGAACTGCCGCCGGGGCTCCACCTTGTCCCCCATGAGTACAGTGAACAGCTCGTCGGCCTCCTGGGCGTCCTCCATATCGACCCGCATCATGGTGCGCGTCTCCGGATCCATCGTCGTCTCCCAGAGCTGCTCGGGATTCATCTCGCCCAGACCCTTATAACGCTGCACGCTGATGTTGTCGCGGCCGATCTCGTTGAGCTTTGCCTCCTGCTCTTCGTCGCTGTATGTGTACCAGTGCTTCTGCCCCTTCTTGATGAGGTAGAGAGGCGGCTGAGCTATAAAGACCCGGCCGTGCTCAATCAGCGGCTTCATATAGCGATAGAAGAACGTCAGCAACAGCGTCCGGATATGGGCGCCGTCCACATCGGCATCGGTCATGATGATGATCTTGCCATACCGGCTCTTGGCGATGTCAAAATCCTCAGAAATGCCGCTGCCAAAGGCGGTAATCATGGTGCGTATCTCGGCATTGGCGAAAATCTTGTCAAGCCGCGCCTTTTCCACATTCAGAATCTTGCCCCTGAGCGGCAGGATGGCCTGGAATCGACGGTCTCGTCCCTGCTTGGCCGAGCCACCGGCGCTGTCGCCCTCGACCAGGTAAATTTCCGCCTGCGCCGGATCGCGGACCGAGCAATCGGCGAGCTTCCCCGGCAGGCTGGTGACCTCCAGGGCGTTCTTACGCCGCGTGAGTTCACGGGCTTTACGGGCCGCCACCCGGGCCCGAGCCGCGAGGATGGATTTTTCCAATATCTGCTTGGTAACAGCGGGATTCTCCTCGAAATACTCGCTAAGTCCCTCGGTGACAATGGAATCCACGATGCCGCGAATCTCGGAATTCCCCAGCTTCGTCTTCGTCTGCCCCTCAAACTGCGGTTCCCGGACTTTCAGGCTCAAAACGCAGGCCAGACCTTCCCGCACATCCTCACCGGTCAGGTTCTCATCCGCCGCCTTGAGCACGCCGAGCTTGCGGGCGTAGTCATTGGCGGCGCGGGTCAGGGCCAGCTTGAAGCCCGCCAGGTGCGTCCCGCCCTCTTCGGTGTTGATATTGTTGACAAAACTGTAGATTGTTTCCTGATAACTGTCGTTGTATTGCAGGGCGATCTCGACGATGGTATCGTCTTTCGAGCCGTTGAAATAAATCGGTTCGGGATTGATCTTCTCCTTCTTGCGGTTCAGATGCTCGACGAAAGAACGGATGCCGCCGTCGTAGTGATAGGTCTCGCTCAGAGTTTCCTCCGGCCGTTCGTCAGTCAGCACGATGGTGATACCGTGATTCAGAAATGCCAGCTCTCGCAGGCGATGCTTCAATATCTCGAACTTATAGACCGTTTCGGTGAAGATTTCCGGATCCGGCAGAAAGTGAACCCGGGTCCCCGTCTCCTCCGTCTCGCCTATAACCGTCAGCGGCGAAACCGTATTACCCTGAGCGAAGGAGATGCGATGGATCTTGCCGTCACGCTTCACCTCCACCTCCATGGAAGTGGAAAGGGCGTTGACAACGGAAACGCCGACGCCGTGCAGGCCGCCGGAGACCTTATAGCCGTCACCGCCGAATTTGCCGCCGGCGTGGAGCACCGTCAGCACCACCTCAACGGCGGGCTTGCCGCTCTCGTGCATATCCACCGGGATACCGCGACCGTCATCGACGACGGTGATGCTGTTATCGGGATGGATCGTGACTTCCACCCGGCTGCAGTAGCCGGCCAGAGCCTCGTCAATGGAATTGTCCACCACTTCATAGACGAGATGATGCAGTCCCCGCTCCGAGGTACTGCCGATATACATGCCCGGCCGTGTCCGGACCGCTTCCAGGCCTTCCAAGACCTGAATCTGCCTGGCGTCGTAGGAGCCTTCGACGGCGGAAACCATAGCGCTTTCCTCGTCGGTATGCATTTCCACGCCCGTGGTGTCCAGATCCTCGTCAATCAATTCCGCCGCGGGCGTATCCGGAACCTCGTCTCTCTTTTCCTCGTCTGTCATCATGAAACCTCCGTACCTGTCATACCTCCGTCCGGCTGCCGGACAAAAAGGTTTTCCCGCCGCCGGAAACGGGTCATTTTCCGCGCCAGCGCCGCTGAAGTCGACGCCGAAAGATAGCGTATATTGCCGGTGGTCAGCACCATCGAACGGGGAGACCCGCCGGAAACATCGATGGAATTCCTTTCATCCGGGGGCGCCATTCCTTCCGGGATTGCCGCCGGTTGTGGGGACAAAGTGAATATCCCGACGATATCGCGCTGGTCCAGGGAGATATCGCCACCGATATGAAGAAACAACGTCATTTTCCCCCTTCGAAGCGTCGCCGGCGAAAAAGCTTCTTCCCCGTTTTTCCGGCCGGCGGCTTGAAATCAAAGCGATATCGCTTCAGTGTCTTTTTTATGAACTCCTCGGTCAGCTCCTCCGGCCGGGCGGTGGTGGCGAGCATGACGAAGCGGGAAATCCCCGGGGACTCCCTGTCGCCAGACTCAATGCGTCCGGCGGCTTCCTGCATCAGCTTTATCCGTTCCTCCCGCACGATATCCGCCGGGGCGCCGGTTCGCTGATGGATCTGATGGTATTTCAGCCAGGGTTGCGCCTCCATCAGCGCGCGGACGACGGAATGAAAATCCTGCTGCTCCTTTGCTTCGCAAACAGGACAAAGCGTTTTTTCCCGCGGACAAAGGACACCACAGCCAGCGCAGGCGTGATACGTGTCCTCCAGGCCCCGCCGGCGGGCCAGACTTTGCGCCAGGGCTTTCGCCGCCGCCTGTTTCAGTTCTTCGTCTTTCACGGTTTCGCAAACGTCCATCGCCTGCTCCATTTCCTCTGTCGCCGGCGACGGCATTTCTTTCTCCGGCGGTCCTGAGGAATCCAAGGGCCACGAAATACCGGCTTTTCCTTTATCGACGGTGAAATGGATTTCCTTCACCATTTCCTCGCAGACAAAAGCGTTGATTTTGTCGATGATATCCCGCTCCATGTAACGGAGCTCATTTGCCCAGACCGGCGCGTCCGCGGCCAGATACAATGTCTTGAAATCCAGACGTACCGGCCGTACATGACGGGCAATATCCCCGCCGGCAATATCCCGCCAGTGATAAAAGAACAGATGCTTCAGATATTCCTTCCGTCCGGTCAGGGATGCCGTCAGCCGTGGCAGGATATTTCCTATATTCTCGAAATTCTCTGACCGCGCCACACTTTCACCCCGCTGTCACCTGTCCGGCCGCGACCCGGAACCAGGAACCGAACCGTACCGCCGGAAAATATGTCTCCTCCGTAGCGGTAATAAATGTCTGTATCTTTTGCCGCCGGATGAAAGACAAGAGCTCCTCCCGGCGGCCCGCGTCCAGTTCGCTCATGACATCGTCCAGCAGAAGGATGGGATATTCACCCGTTTCCTCCCGCAGAAAAGATAACTCGGCCAGTTTCAGGGCCAGAGCGCCGGTGCGTTGCTGTCCCTGGGATCCATAAACGCGAAGGTCAATCCCGTTGACCAGGAGCGCCAGATCATCCCGGTGAGGACCCACACCAGTAGCGCCGCGCCGGATATCCAGCTCGACGGTCTCTTTCAATCTTTGATTATACCACGAAACAAGCTCATCTGTCACGGTTTCTCCGGAAAGTCCGTATATCTCATAACGGACGGACAGTTCCTCGCTTTCCCGGGAAAGACGCCGCTGCACTTCGCCGGCCAGACGGTTGAATTTTTCCACTGCCTTCAACCGCTTCTTCACGACCCGGGCCGCGTACTCCGCGATCTGGACATCCCATGATTCCAGTGTCGTCCGCTCCCGGGGATTCTCCCGAAGTCGCTTCAGCAACGTATTCCGTTGGGTAATCAGCCGGGTATAGATGGCCAGATCGTAAAAATATTTCGGGTCTGCCTGGGAAATCTCCATATCGAGAAAACGCCGCCGTCCTTGCGGCGCTCCCTTGACCAAGAAGAGGTCCTCAGGAGAAAAAAGCACCACATTGAACGATCCCACCAGCTCCCGGGTAGCGATAGGGTGGCTGTTATAAAGAATCTGACGCTTTTTTCCCCGATGAAACCTGAATTCCAGAGTATTGGCAACATCCAGGCGCACGAAATCCAGCCGTATCCGGGCACTCTCTTCCTCCCAGCGGATGAGCTCACTGTCCACATGCGTACGGTGCGACCGTCCCAGCGCGGCGTAATAAACCGCTTCCAGGATATTCGTCTTTCCCTGGGCATTCGGCCCGAGAAAGACATTGATATCCGGTGCCGTCACCAACGACTGAACCTTATAGTTCCGATAATTCACGAGCTCGATGCCGCGCACTTCCATGCTCTATTCCCCTGCCACCTGATAAGAGCGGCCGCTTTTCCCTTCCTGTATGGTCACGATGTCTCCCGAACGGATCTTGCGCCTTCGGGCGGTTTCCACTTCGCCGTTCAGACGGACGAGCCCCTCCCGGACAAGTCCTTTCACTTCGCCGCCGGTCATTACCGCCCCGGCCAGTTTCAGAAATTGGTCGAGCTGGATATCCGCCGTCTTTATTTTCACTTGTTCCATGGCTTCCTCAATGTGTCTTGACCGGCGTGATGACGTAAAGAAAAGCCTCGTCCCCTTCCACTTCCCGGATAATCGCCGGCCGCAAAGGTTCGCTCATGGAAAAGCAGAACGATTCGCTGTCCATATTCTTCAGGACATCGTTGATATAAACGGAGTTGAAGGCAATCACGATGCCCGGTCCATCAATGGATGCCGCCACCGTTTCCTCGGCATTGCCGATTTCGGGATTGTTGGAGGAAATATGCACTGTATCGCTGCCAAATTCCAGGCGGATGATATTATAATCCGAGGAGCGGGCAATCAGGGAAACGCGGTTTACCGCCGCCAGAAAATCCGCCCGTTTCAGAGTGACCCTGGTATTGAATTCCGTAGGGATGACCCGGTGGTAATCGGGAAACTGCCCTTCGATGAGACGGGACTTCAGAAAGATATTGTCAAAGGAAAAGCTGATTTCATTGTAGTTGCAACTCACAATGACGTCCCGCGGTACTTCGGAATTGAGCGTGTGCATGAGCTCGCTCAGGATGCGGGCCGGAACGATGGACTGCTGAACCTGGCCCTCAAAGGATGACAGCTTATCCTCCTCCAGCGACAGCCGATGGGTATTCGTGGCCACCATCCTTATGGAGTCTTCCGACAGCTCCATCAGACAGCCGGTGAATATTGGCCTCGACTCGTCCGTGGAACAGGAAAAAGCCGTTTTGCGGACGATTTTTTTGAGTGCCGTATCAGGAATGGAAAAACGCACTTTTTCCTCGATTTTCCTGACCCCGGGATAATCCCGGGACGCCATGCCAAGCAAGGTGAAGTTGGCAGCGCCGGAACTGATATGAATCGTCGCCTCTTCCGCTCTCTGCTCGAAGGTGATTTCGTTGTCCGGCAGATTGCGGGAAACCTCCTGCAGATAGCGGCCCGTAACGACAGACTCTCCTTCCTGCTCTATGTCGGCATCCATCTGGCAGACACTCCCTATCTC
>JAFSWT010000030.1 GCA_017444395.1 Schwartzia sp. (in: firmicutes)
AGTAGTTTTCGTAAAAATCATCGAGCGGCATGAACAAATACCGCAGTCCCTCGACGAAACCGATGAAGCCGGGGATTCCCGTCCAGCAGAACAGGGCGTAGAAAAAGCCCCATTTCGTCTTGCCGAAATAAAATTTATGGGCGCCAAAAGCACCGAGGAAGACGCCCAGCGCTCCGGCGATGACTTTCTGCCGACGGGCGAGACGGCGTTCCTCCTCCCAGGCGGCCCGGCGTGACCAGACAGCCGCCCGGTCGGGATGAGGTTCACCGGCCATGTCGTCGGACGGTGGATTGTCCGCCGGCTGCTGCGGCCGGGTATGGGGCCGGTAGGCCTCCGTATAGCCGGCCTTCGGTGATTGACCGTCAGCAGGGGACGCGCCATCATTCGCCGTTATGCCGTCGGCGTCCATCATCTGCCGCATGACCTTGAGGTCGGCGTCGATGGCGCTGATGTCGTCGTCAAAGAGCCGGGTCAGTTGCTCCCGGTAGGCGCCGGAAAGATTGCCCAGCCCCTCCCGGATATGCTCCGCCGCTTCGCGGAAAGCGGCTGTCTCCAGTCCGGCGGCCTCGATTTCCTCGTACCGGACGAGCAGCGACCGCGCCTGGTCCTGATAATAGTCGATGAAGCGGCGGGCCCGGGGCAGCTTCTCCGGATGCTGCTCCAGATGTTGGAGGATGCTCCGGCCGGTCTGCTGCAGTTCCCGATACCCCTGGCGGATCTCGCTGTCCTTGATCTTCGGCAGTGTCCGGTGGATGAGGTTGTAGTCCTCCACCGCCTTGTCGAACCGCTCCGGCAGCAGTTCCTCGGGCAAATCCTCCGGCGGCGAAAGGCGCAGGGTTCCGTCATCGGCTACTTCCCGCAGCTCATACCAGCCCTTTACCCCCAGCGCCACCGCCGCGAGGCCGGAGGCTACCGCCCAGCCCGGAGCCGCGGCCTGATACCAGGCGGCACCGCTGGCCAACGAAACAATGATCAGTATGGCATAGAAAACCGCCACGCGGTCCGCCCCCTTTCGTGAAAAACGCCTCCAGAATGAATAGTGTATAGTTCTCTTATACGCTATAAGAATGAAAAAAGCCGGAAAAAACCGCCCGCCGGCGTTGGTTCCGGCAGGCGGTTTTTCCAGCCGATGCGGAGAAAAATTGAAAGGAGAAAAACAACCAAAAACAACCGCCGGTCCCGTTTCATCCCCCCCGGGAGCTTGTGGACTCCGGCAAAAGCGTATAGAATGGGAGCAGGCATCGGAAACAGCACCGATGGATTCTTCGGGAAAGGGGCGCACTATGGAGGATCTGAAAGAACACATCAGGAGTTATTGGACGCGGCGGGCGCCGTCATTCACCAAACAGCGGCTCCGGGAGTGGAAGAGCGCCAAACGCGCTTTGTGGCAGCGGGAGTTCGCCCGCTATCTGCCGGCGGGAAAGAAGCTGCGCGTCCTGGACGCCGGCACGGGGACGGGCTTTTTCGCCTGCCTGCTGGCGGCCGGGGGGCACGAAGTCACCGGCATCGATTTCTCGGAAAAGATGATCCATTACGCCGAGACCTCCGCCCGTGCTCTCAAAGTGACCGCTCGTTTTCTGGTCATGGATGCCGAGGCGCCGGATTTCCCGGCGGCGAGCTTCGACGCTATCGTGACGCGCAATCTCACCTGGACGCTGCCGCATCTGGACGAGGCTTACCGGGCCTGGTACCGGCTGTTGGCGCCGGGCGGGGTCCTCATCAACTTCGACGCCGACTACTGCCGCGATTTTTCCGACGCCGAGGAACTTTCGCTGCTACCGGACCACGCCCACAAGCAAATTCCCGCCGCCCTGCTGGCGGAGGGGGATGAGATTACCCAGGAGATGTGCGCGTACCAGCAAAAGCGGCCGGAATGGGACGTCCGCCTGCTGCTGGACGCGGGGTTTTCCCAGATTAGGATTGATGCTGCCGCCGGCCGGCGGATTTACGCCGAGAAAGACGAGTTCTATAACCCGGTGGCGGTATTCGCTCTGGTGGCACACAAGGAATGAAGCGGGGGAAAGGAAATGATACCCTGCCGGCGCATTCGCCGAAGTCGAAAACCCATTAAAAAACCGCCCGGAGCATGATTGCTTCGGGCGGTTTTAGCATAGGGAGGACTGGGTTATTGCAGGAGGCTCAACACGCTGCTGCTGTTCTGGTTCGCCTGGGACAGCATGGCCTGCGCCGACTGGAGCAGGACGTTGTTCTTCGTGTACTCGGTCATTTCCTTCGCCATGTCGGCGTCGCGGATGGTGGACTCCGACTTTTGGACGTTCTCCTTGGCAGTGACCAGATTGGCCTCGGTGTAGTCGAGACGGCTCTGGACGGCGCCGATGGAGGTCTGCTGGTTCAGAGCCTTGGTGATGGCGCGGTCGATGACGGCAAGGGCAGAGGTGGCCTTCTTCTGGGTGGCCACGCTGAGCGTTGTGCCGTCGGCTTTCTTGAGGCCGAGGGCCTGGGCACGCATATCGGCCAGACCGACCTTGATGGCCTGGTTCGCCCTGGTGCCAATCTGGAAGACCATCTTCTTCTCCGGCTCGGCGTTAGCGGCCTGATGGGCCATGTAGCGCAGGATCATGTAGCCGGCGGCGTAAACATCCTGATCAGGGTCATTACCGGTATAATCCAATGCAGTTTTTAGCGCAGTGTTATCTTCTGCGAGATTTTCTATGACGCCTTTCCGTTCGTCGTCAATTCCGTGAACCAGTTCGGCCGAACCTTCCTTGATATACTGGGGTAATGTCGCGAAATTCGTGATATTCGCCGCCATCAAGGCGTGCGTCATTTCATGCGCAATGACGCGGTCAAGGTAGGTCTGGCGGCTGGTGTTGTCATACCCGTTAACATTGTTTAAGTCAAGATCGCTATAATATGACATATTAACTTGCAGTTCCAAACCTACAGTGATGCCTGCGCCGTTGTATGATGATATGACTCGGGCCAATGTGCCCGATGGGACGGCAGCGTCAAGATTCACTGTCATCGAATGGACGCTTGTCCCCGGCTCCTGAAAGTTCAGCTCATAGGATTCATTGACGAGATCCATGCAGTTTTTCAGCCATTCGCTGTTCAGCGCCTGAGCAATGGCTTTCTTCATAGTGTCGCTGCCGGTGTCAGGCCAGGTGACGTTGAGTCCGTTGATGTTGGTGGTTCCGGTGGGGACATCACCGGTATAAGGATTATACTCCTCCGGCACGATGCTCTCGGCCGTCTTTTCCTTCTCGCCGCCGGCGTCAAGGCCGGTGATGGAGCCGGTATCATCGTTCTCGAGGTCGATGCCGCAAGTGCTGTAAAGATCTCCCCCGGCCATGGCGCTGAGGAAGCTCTTCTTGAGGTCTTCCTCATCTTTGAAGAGACCGCAGGAGGCGTAGTTGATAGCCTTGTCCAGGGCCTCCTGGGCCGAGAGGTTCGCGTCGTCGAGATAGCTCATGAAGGACAGAATGACATCGTGATCGCCGGCGGCGATGTTGCCGCCCGCCTCGCCGTTCAGCAGGTATTTCCCGTTGAAGGTGACGTTGGCGTTGTCGTCGATCTGGTCGATGAGCTGGTCGAGCTCCTTCTGGATGGTGGCCCGGTCGATGTCGGTATTGGTATCGTTGGCCGCGTCCAGCGCCTTGCGCTTGAAGGTCTTCAGGATCTCCACCGTGGAGGACAGCGCCCCCTCAGCGGTTCTCATGAGGCTCTTGGCGTTCTGGGTATTCTTGATGTCCTGATCCAGTCCCTCAATCTCGGTCCGCATCCGCTCCGAGATGGCGTAGCCAGAGGCGTCGTCAGCGGCGCTGTTGATGGCCATGCCGGAGGAGACTTTCTGCAGGCTCTTGGCCAGCGCGCTGGAATTCTTGTTCAGCGTATTCAGTGTGTTCAGCGCCGACAAGTTGTTCTTGATTACCATTGCCATGGGGAATCACTCCTTCTTCCTTGAACGTACATCTTCCTATTGTAGCAGGTTCAGCACGCCGCTGCTGTTCTGGTTCGCCTGGGTCAGCATGGATTGAGAGGCCTGCAGGAGCACGTTGTTCTTTGTGTACTCCGTCATTTCCTTCGCCATGTCGGCGTCGCGGATGGTGGACTCAGAGGAGATGGTATTCTCACTTGACGTGGTGATGTTCGCCCTGGCTGCCTCGACGCGTTGGGCCATTGCCCCGTAGTAGGCCATCCGATCCAGTATCTTGTCAAGAACCGTGTTCAGTTTCTTCCTCGTTTCAACGGCCGTGCGGATGGGGACGATGCTCAGCCCGCGAACGCCGAGATGACGGGAATCATGATTGTACAGGCGCACCGTGATATTGTCATTCGCCTTCGTTCCCTCCTGAAAGCGTATATCTTTTACGATTTCGGGCAGCGTATCGTCGGATATAGCGTTGGCGAAGGCTTCTAACTGGCTACCATAAGCGGTGTTGATATTGTAAAGTGTGCCCCCCGTCGCTTCGGCGAGCTGGCCCCATTCGGAAAAAGCTTTGTTACCAGTGAGGTCACTTGGTTGCGTGACCGCCGTCAGCGACACACCGGCTGCCTTCAGCGCGTCAATCGCGTCATTCACTTCAAGGTAGTTGGCAGAATCTCCGTCTCCGCTTTCCGGTTTGTTATGATAATCCGCGTCGGTGATGACGATGATCTGTTTGCCGGCCTCTTCGCGGAAATCCATTGTCAGGGCGCCCTGGTCGGGGTCCAGGATGGCTTCCAGACCGGACTCTGGCAAATCGCCTCCGCCGGCGACGTGGATCCCCGCGAGCCGCGTCTTGAATGCGCCGGCGTCGGAGGTGAAAGCCGTTTTCTGCACCTTTCCGACGGATTCCGCAACATCACCGTAAGTGACGAGGCCCAGGCGAAAATCCATATTGTTCCTCTTCAACGTCGCGGCGAAATTCTCGATCTCATTCGCAACTTTCGTTATTGGGCCCGACATGCTCCCGGTCGTGTCGACGAGGAACACGATATCCACGATGCCGCCGCTTGATATCTCTTCCCCCAGCGGAGCCAGCACCGGGATGCCGTTGAAAGACGTGTCATAGGTGATGCTGTCGATGTTGTCAACCATCTGGTCGAATTCCTTTTGCAGATTCGCCCGGTCGACATCCGTCAGGGTGTCGATGGCCTTGACCGACCAGTCCTTCTTTTTCTTGGCCTCTTCGCCGTGCGGCAGCGGCCCTAAAAGGCCCGCCGACTGATCGGCCAGCCGGGTCATTCTTTCCAGTGAGCCCTTGATTTGATCGAGGCCGCCCATGATGGTTCGGAGCATCGCGGCGCCGTTCTGCATATTCTTGTCATCCTGGTCCAGCCCTTCGATTTTCACGCGCATTCGCTCGGAAATCGAATAACCCGAACTGTCATCGCCGGCGCTGTTGATCTGCATGCCCGATGAAACCTTTTTGAGGCTCTTCCCGAGCGCGCTGGAGTTCCTGTTCAGCGTGTTCAGCGTATTCGTTGCCGAGGTATTGGTTTTGACTTTCATCGCCATACGCCATCGCCTGCTTTCGCTGAATGATTTTCAGTGACACCAAAACGGGGACGCAGTGCCTCCCCTTCAAAAGCCGTGCGGGCGCCAGTGATATAGCGCTGAGCCCTTGAATACCCTGTCTTCATGACGATCGCTCCCTGCGTTTTCCCATCCGGTTGGATGCGTCCCTGTCTCCAAATCCTTGTATATGTATATCGTGTTTTTTTGCCGAAAACTTAACCCCAAAATTAATGCTTTTATATAAGTATAAATGTATTCGTTTTATTCACCCATCATCGCTGCCAGTTCCTCCGGCGAGATGATGGCGATTCCCAGCGATTGCGCCTTGGTGAGCTTGCTGCCGGCCTTCTCGCCGGCGACGAGATAGTCGGTTTTGGCCGAGACGCTGCCGGAAACCCGGCCGCCGTGGGCTTCAATCTGCGCCGCCGCTTCGCTTCGCGTCAGGCCCGCGAAGGTTCCCGTCAGTACGAAGGTCTTGCCGGCCAGACGGTTGTCCGTGGGTTCCGGGGCCTCGCCGCTTTCCATGTTCACCCCGGCGGCCCGGAGGTCGTCCAGCAACTGCCGGGTGTCGGGCTGGGCGAAGTAGCGGGCGATGCTCCTGGCACTGATGGTGCCCATGTCGCGCACCTGCTCGATTTCCTCCGGCGCGGCTTTTGCCAAAGCGTCGATGGAGCGGAAAACCCGCAGGAGTTCCCGGGCCGCCGCTTTGCCGATGCCGGGGATGCCGAGGCCGGTGAGGAGCCGCTGGGGTTCGTTGGCCCTGGATTTCTCGATGGCCGCCAACAGTTTGTCGGTGTTCTTTTCCTTGCCGACGATGCCGTTGTCGATGAGTTCCTGCCGGTGCTCCGCCAGATGGTAGAGGTCGGCGACGGTGCGAACGAGGCCCGCCTCGATGAGCCCTTTCACGGCGGCGAGGCCGAGGCCTTTGATGTCCATGGCGTCGCGGCTAACGAAGTTCAGGATATGGCTCTCCCGCTGGGCCGGGCAACCGGGGTTCGAGCACTTGATGTCGGCCGAGGCTTCCTCCTGCAGGGCCGCCGCGCCGCAGACCGGGCAGCGGTCGCCGATGCGGAAGGGCACGGCCTCCGCCGGCCGCTTTTCCTTCACCACGGCGCGGATTTTCGGGATGATTTCGCCGGATTTATAGACGAGAACCGTGTCCCCAATCCGGATGTCCAGTTGGTCGATGAAATCCTGGTTGTGAAGCGTCGCCCGCTCCACCTTCGTGCCGCAGAGCCGCACCGGGTCAAAGACGGCGGTGGGGGTGATGCGGCCGGTGCGCCCCACCGAGAGCTCGATGGCACGCAGGACGGTCTCCTTTTCCTCCGGCGGGTACTTGTAGGCTACGGCCCAGCGGGGCACCTTGGCGGTGGCGCCGAGCTGCTCCCGGTCGCGGAAGCGGTTGATCTTGACCACGGCGCCGTCGATGTCGTAGGGCAGGTCCCCGCGGGACTCGCCGATATGCTCGATGGCGGCCCAGACTTCCTCCGCCGTATGGCAGACGCGGTAGTCGTGGATGACGGGGATGCCCTGCCGCTTCATGAATTCATAGGCTTCGGTGTGGGTGGAGAATTCGCGCCCCTCGGCCTTCTGGAGGTTGAAGACGAACATCGAGAGGCCGCGCTCGGCTGTGATGCGGCTGTCGAGCTGGCGCAATGTACCGGCGGCGCAGTTGCGCGGGTTGGCGAAAGATTTGAGACCCAGGAGTTCCTGCCGTTCATTGACGGCGGTAAAAGCATCACGGCTCATATAGACCTCGCCCCGGACCTCGAAGTAGGGGAGCGGATCGGCAAGCGCCGGCTTCACATCCCGGATGACCCGGGCGTTTTCCGTCACGTCCTCGCCCCGGGCCACGCCGTCCCCCCGGGTCACGGCCCGGACGAGCTGTCCGTTCTCGTAGCGCAGCGCCAGCGACAGGCCGTCGATTTTTTCCTCCACCACGAACTCCGGATCGCCGAGGGCCGCCTGCATGTTGGCGACGAAGGCCAGCACTTCCTCTTTCGAGAAAACGTCCTGCAGGGAAAGCATCGGCACATCGTGCTCCACCAGGACGCCGGCGGCGCGCTTCGCCTGCCCGCCCACCATCTGGGTCGGCGAGTTGGCGGTGATCCATTCCGGGTATTGGGCCTCGATTTCCCTGAGCCGCAGCATGAGCTGGTCGTACTCGTAGTCGGAGATCTCGGGGTCGTCGAGGTTGTAGTAGCGGTTGTTATGGTAGCGGATGCGCTTGCGGAGCTCAGTGAGCTCCTTTTTCAGCGCCTTCAGGTCGTCCATGTCGTTCCTCCTGTAGGGGCTCAAACTTTCGTGATGGGGGCGTATTTTTGCATGAGGGCCTTGATGCCCTGACCGGGAAAGGCAATCCGGAGCTCGGTTTCGTCGCCTTCGCCCTGTACGGCGACGACGGTGCCAATGCCCCATTTGCCGTGCTTCGCCTTGTCGCCCGCCCGCCATGTCACGGCCATATCCGGCCGGATGACCGGGCCCGCGGCAGGCTTCGGCGCGGCAGGGCGGGGAACACCACCGGGGGCCGGGAAGCCACTGGCGGACGCTGTTCTCTGCCGGTCGAAAGCGGTGGCGGGACGTGGGCTGAAACGATCCGGACCGGCGGTGGGCCGGGAACGGCGGGAAAGTATTTCCTGGCAGTCCTCCGGGATCTCGCTGAGAAACCGCGAGGGCGGATTGGCGCTTTCGCGGCCATAGAGGGAACGGTTCCGGGCGTACGTCAGATAGAGTTTCCGCTGGGCCCGGGTAATGCCGACGTAACAGGTCCGGCGCTCCTCCTCCAGCGCGTCGTCGTCCATCAGCGTCCGGCTGTGGGGGAAGATACCCTCCTCCAGGCCGGCCAGGAAGATTTCCGGAAACTCCAGTCCCTTCGCCGCGTGAAGGGTCATCAGCGTGACCCGGTCCTCGGCCAGATCGGCGGTGTCGATATCGGTAATCAAAGAGATATGATTCAGAAAGGCCTCCAGCGTTGGCGCTTCTTCGCTTTTCTCGAAATCCCGGGCCACACCGATGAATTCCTGCAGGTTTTCCAGCCGGGCGGCGCTTTCCGGTGTGTCTTCCTGCTCCAGCTCTTTTGCGTAGCCGGTATCTTCCAGCACTTTTTCCACGAAAGCGGAGAGCGGCATTTCTTCCTGCCCGGTCATGAGGTCGATGATCAGCTCCGCGAAGGCCATGAGTTTTGTCCGGGCCGGTTTTTTGAGATCCGGTACCGCGGCCAGGGCGGCCGGGCTTGATATCACGTCGAAAAGATGCAGTCCGTTTTCGCCGGCGTAGTCTTCCAGGCGGGCGAGGCTTGTTTCGCCGAGGCCCCGTTTCGGTACGTTTACGATCCGGCGCAGGCTCATGGCGTCCAGTGGGTTGAAGATGAGCCGCAGATAGGCAAGGAGGTCTTTGATTTCCTTGCGCTCGTAGAATTTCAGCCCGCCGACCATCGTGTAGGGGATGCCGGCGCGCAGGAAGGCTTCTTCCAGGATGCGGGACTGGGCGTTGGTGCGGTAAAGAACGGCGGCGTCGTTGTAGGAGAGATGGTAAAGGGTGGCGTCCCGCGCAATGGTTTGGGCGATGAAGTCCGCCTCGCCCCGCTCGTCCGCTGCCGCAAAGACGCCAATCTTCTCGCCGGTGGGGTTTTCTGTCCAGAGGTTTTTCGGCTTACGGTTGCTGTTGTTGGCAATGACGGCGTTGGCCGCTCTCAGGATGCATTTCGTGGAGCGGTAGTTCTGCTCCAGCTTGATGGTGGCTGCCTCCGGGTAGTCTTTTTCGAAGTCCATGATGTTGCGGATATCCGCTCCGCGCCAGCCGTAGATGGACTGGTCGGCGTCGCCGACGACGCAGAGATTGTGATGGCCTGCCGCCAGGAGCTTCGTGAGCTGGTATTGAGCGACGTTGGTGTCCTGGTATTCGTCCACCAGGATGTATTGGAAGCGCCGCTGGTATTTCTCACGGAGTTCGTCGTTGTTCTGCAACAATGACACCGTCGTCAGCAGCAGGTCGTCGAAGTCCAGAGCGTTGTTTTCCCGCAATACTTTCTCGTAGGCGAGGTACGCTTCGGCGACTTTTTTCCGATAGAAGGTATCCGCCGACTGGGCGAAGGCCTGCGGCCCCATCATCTGGTTCTTGGCGGCGGAAATCGACCCCAGCACCGTGGCGGCCGGGTACTGCTTCTCGTCGAGATCCATGGTTTTCAGGCAACGCTTGATGGCCTGCTTGGCGTCAGCGGCATCATAGATGGTGAAGTTTTTCTGGTATTGGCCGCCGGCCTCGATTTCCCGGCGCAGGAAGCGGGCGCAGAAGGAGTGGAAGGTGCTGAGCCAGACGCCCTTCGCCGCCTCTCCGATCAGCCGGTCCACCCGGTCGCGCATTTCCGCCGCCGCCTTGTTCGTGAAGGTGATGGCGAGGATGCGGTAAGGCGGCACGTCGTGCGCCAGCAGGTTGGCGATGCGGTAGGTCAGGACGCGCGTCTTGCCGGAACCGGCTCCCGCCATGATGAGCAGTGGCCCGGAAAGGCAGGTCACCGCCTCTTTTTGTTTGTCATTCAAGCCTTGCAGAATATCCACGGTTTCCCTCCTGT
Organism: Schwartzia sp. (in: firmicutes); assembly: GCA_017444395.1. Lineage (GTDB taxonomy): Bacteria > Bacillota > Negativicutes > Selenomonadales > Selenomonadaceae > RGIG3544. Next base: position 10,032 of record JAFSWT010000030.1, read on the forward strand.
AGGTTTACAGAAAAAAAGGCTGTCGCGCCAAAGCTCCTTTGCCGTGACAGCCTTTCGATTCGTCGTATGGTTGCGGGAAAGAATGAAGCGGGTAATCAGTTCGCCATCCGCCGCACCGCTTCGGACAGCGGCGGGATGATCTGCTTCTTGCGGGACATGACGCCCGGCAGATAGATGGAATCGCCCGAGGCGTCCTTCTTGAAGGCCTCGCCGATCAGCGTCTTCGGCGAGCCGACGTAGAGCAGCTCGGTGCTCTCCTCCAGGATGTTCGTGACCATCAGCAGGCAGAGGTCGAACTCGTCCTGCTCGCAGACCGATTTCATGCTGGAGAGGATCTTGTCCTTGATGGCCATGACCTCCGCCGTGTCCATCACCGAAAGCTGGCTGACCAGGATATGGTAGTCGCCGATCTCGAATTCCTTCATATCGTTGCGGGCGATTTCCATCGGCGTCATGCTGCCGATGCCCGAACCGGCCTTCAACATGTCGAGGCCGTACTTCCTGAGCTCGACGCCGGCGATGGCCGCCAGCCGTTCCGCTGTCTTCTTGTCGTAAGGGGTGCAGGTGGGGGATTTGAACAGCACCGTGTCGGAAAGGATGGCCGACAGCAGGAGACCGGCAATCGGCGGTTCAATCAGCATATCATTCTGCCAGTACATATTGGCCACGATGGTCGCCGTGCAGCCCACCGGCTCCTCCCGGATGAAGATGGGATCGCCGGTCTGCATGCCGCCCAGCCGGTGATGGTCAATGATTTCCAGGATGCGGGCGTTCTCGATGCCCTCTACCGCCTGGCCGCGCTCGTTGTGGTCCACCAGGATGACCTGCTCCGGCTCCGGCACCATCAGGTTGTCGCGGCTCACCAGGCCTACCAGCTTGCCCTTTTCCACCACCGGGTAGTTGCGGAAATTCGTCGAGTCGATGGTCCCCTTGATGTCGCTCAAAAGCTGCGTCGTCTCGAAATAGGAGATGCGCCGCTTCATGACGTGGCCCACCGGGATGCATTGGTTGATGAGCCGCGCCGCCGTGTA
>JAFSWT010000031.1 GCA_017444395.1 Schwartzia sp. (in: firmicutes)
CTGATGGCGATCGCCGTTGCCGCGTCCTGCGCCTTCGCGACGCCGGTCGGCACGCCGCCGAACACGCTGGTGCTCGGCCCTGGCGGATACAAGTTCTTTGACTATGTCAAGGCCGGTGTTCCGCTGGTGCTCGTTTCCTTCGTCGTTTCCCTGATCGTCATTCCTATCGTCTGGCCGTTCTTCCCCTGATAGGGAGCCCAGCGTAAGAACCTGACAAAAAGCCCCGGAGAGCAATCTCCGGGGTTTTATTTTTACCTTGACGATTGATATAATCGGAGTATAATGAATGTAACCAGCAAGAGCCGATGCCCAGCGCCGGCTCTCCTTTTTTAGGCGCCATACGCGCCAACCATCATCATGCTACAGGAAGGAAGCGCCGCCCCATGGAAATCCTCTCGCTCTCTCTGCTGTTCCTCGCTATCATTCTCGGCTTTACCCGTCACATGAACACCGGGCTCCTGTCCATCGGTTTCGCCCTGGTGCTGGGCCGCGTGGCGGGAATTCCCGACAAAGCCGTGATTGCGGGGTTCAACTATTCACTGTTCCTGATTTTGCTGGGCGTCACCTATCTGTTCAGCCTCGCCCAGATCAACGGGTCGCTTTCCCTTCTGGCGGAAAAGGTCGTTGCCCTGACCGGGCGTCATACGGCTCTCGTCCCCATTGTCATCTATCTGTTCTCTACGGTGCTCTCGGCGCTGGGGCCCGGCACGGTGCCGACCATCGCGATCATGATGGTGTTCTCGATGACGCTGGCCGCCGAGATCGGCATTTCCCCCGTCATGCTCGCGGCTCTGGTGGTGCTGGGGGCGTCGGGGGGCGGCGTATCCCCGCTGGCGGCGACGGGCATCATCGGGAAGAACCTTTGCGAGCAGATCGGCCTCACCGGCGTTGAGATGCCCTTCCTGATGAATGGCGTCCTGTCCATGACCGCCTATGCCGTCATCGTCTATCTCGCGCTGGGCGGCTGGCGGCTGCACTCGGAACATGTCATCCGCCTGGCGGAGCTGGCGCCGTTCAAAGCCAAACAGAAAATAACACTGGCGGGCATCGCCGTCATGGTCGTGCTGGTGATGTTCTTCCATTTCAACGTAGGGCTCACGAGTTTCGCGGTGGCGGCCGTTCTCTCGCTCCTGCGGGTAGCGGACGAGGACAAGGCGCTGCTGCGGATTCCCTGGGGCACGCTGATCCTGATTGGCGGCGTCAGCGTGCTGATGAACCTGATCATCAAGCTGGGGGGCATTGAGCTCCTGTCCGGCACATTGGCCTCCATCATGACACCGTCGACGGCCACGGCCATCATGGGCATCACCGCCGGCTGCATGTCGTGGTGCAGCTCCACCTCCGGCGTCGTCATGCCGACGCTGATTCCCACCGTCCCGGAGCTTTACGCCAACCTCGGCGGCGGCTTCGGCCAGGTCGAGATGGCCACCACGATTTCGATGATTTCCCACTGCGGTGGCATCAGCCCGCTCTCTACCGGCGGGGGCCTGGCGCTGGCGGCGTATTCCTCGGCGGCAAAAGCGTCCGTGCCGGAGCAGCACCGCCTGTTCGTCCGCCTCTTCGCGGTATCCGCCTGCGGCGTTTTGATCCTCTCCTTCCTCGCCTACCTCGGCCTCTTCCGCTGGCTGCTGTAAGCGCAGTCCGGGTTTCTCTGGAATATGGGAAATTGTTGACGGTGATTCCCAGAGAATACTTTACGGAAAAACAATTGAGAAAGTTGGAGGTGATTATGAGATGGCTGCGGCAAAAGTGATTCCGGATAAGATGATTCATTGTCCGTTGCTGGGGAAGGATATCCCGGAAGCGATGTGTTACGAAATCAACA
>JAFSWT010000032.1 GCA_017444395.1 Schwartzia sp. (in: firmicutes)
GCCCGGTCCACGCTTTTCCTGTCCAGCACCCGGAGCAGGCGCTCTCTCGGAGAAAGGTCGTTCATTTTCCCGCCTCCCCCTGCGAAACGAGCTCCCGGGCGAGGCGCGCCGCCTCCGCCGCGTTCACCGCGTAGACGTCGGCACCGATCTTATCGGCAAAGGCCGGGGAAATCGGGCCGCCGCCCACCACCACCTTGAACTTGCCGCGCTTGGCTTCCTTTTCCAGGACCTCCAGGACCTCGCGCATGGCGGGCATGGCCGTCGTCATCAGTGTGGCCAGGGCGATGATTTCCGCCTGATGTTCCTCCGCCGCCCGGACGAAGTCGGCGGCGGGAATGTCGCGCCCGAGATCGATGACATCAAAACCGGCGCTTTCCAGCATGATTTTCACCAGGTTCTTGCCGATGTCGTGGGTATCGCCCTCGACGACGCCGATGACCACGGTATGGCGCACCGTATCCTCGCGCTTTTTGATATGCGGCTTCAATATCTCAATGCCCGCGTACATGGCGTCGGAACAGAGCAACAACTCCGGGATGAAGTATTCCTCTTCCTCGTAGAGCCGCCCGACTTCCTCCATGCCGGCGGAAAGCCCCTTCTCGATGGCGTCATAGGCGTCGAATCCCTCGTCCACCACCGCCTGCGCCAGCTCCCGCGCCAGGTCCTCGTCCATGTCCACCACGGCGTCAGAAAGACCTTTGTGCAGTTCTTCTTCTCTCGACACTCTTCATCTCTCCTTGTCCCCAAAACAAAACGGAGGCTTCGGTCCATGCGCGCGCGCATTTTTCCGAAGCCTCCGTCTGTTCCGGTCAGCTTGTCTGTTGATGAAAGCAGTATAAACCACAAAATCTAGTTTGTCAATAGGAAATATTTTTATCCTTGCCATCCCTCCCGGCAGCGTTTCCCTCCACCGCGTTCTTGCTACCGAAATCCTGGCAGTGGGCGATGCCCTCCGGGGAGACCGCCGACGGCCCCCAGCGTTTCCGGTCGGCGCCTACGGGGCAGACGGCGGTGCAGAGGCCGCAAGGATAGCGGAATTCGTTCTTGACCTGTTGGTGCCATTGGGCGCATTTGAACTTGTCCATTCGGGCGACGGTCTGGTCTTTCACCGGCGTGAATGCCTGCATCGGACAGCGCCGGGCGCAGGCGCCGCAGTGGATACAGAGCTCTTTCTTCATCATCTTGTCCGCCGGCAGCACCGCGTCGGTGATGATTGACACGAGGCGCACCCGGGGGCCGTAGGCCGGCGTCAGCAGCGTATGGTTCATGCCGATGGTGCCGAGTCCGGCATAGAGCCCCGCCAATACCTGTGAGAACGCCGCTTCGGGCTTTTTCACCAGCACCGAGATGTCGCCGTAGCAGTCCCGCGGGAAAAAGTGGGCGCGAAATCCCTCTTCGTCCAGGAAATTCGCCAGCCGGTAGGCCGCTTCGTCAAGAAAGCGGTTCGTCGTGTTGTAGAGCTCGGAATAGACCACCGAGGGCGTCGTCTCCAGCATCGACGGGAAAATCTGAACGCCGAGCACCACCACGCGCCGGGCCCAGGGCCATATCGTCTGCGGCCAGTATTCGCGCGGCGTGATCGGCACATCCTCCAGGGTGACGGTGCCGTCCTTCCCACCGCTGTAACGCGGCCGCATCGCCCACCGCGCCACGTCGGCGACGCCGAACAGGTTCATGTCCAGCGCCTTCGCCCGCCGCTTCAGCTTCGCCTTCAACGAGGCGAGTTCTTTTTTATCCACATTGCTCATCCTCTTTGTCTTTTATCGCAGCGTCAATTTGTAAATGCACCCGTTCGACATCGGGCAATATGTTCTTTGGATGCAGCCGTGTCCGAGGCAACGGACGTCCGGGCGGCGGATGGCGTCCAGGAGCCCTTCGCCGTAAGTCAGGCCCGGTTTCGGCGTGATGCGCTCCATCGTGCAGAAGCCCGCCTTTTGGAACGCCACCGAGGTCTTATTGCAGAGGTGCAGCACCACTTTGTCCGTTGCCGCTTCGACGGCCTTCAGCACCTGGTAGGAGATTTCCCCGCAAAGCTCGGCGTAGAGCTTTGGCGAGATGAGGTCGGCGGCGACGGTGGGGTCGGCGTAGGAGAGCACATCGACGCCATGCCGCTCCGCTTCCTGCGCGTAGCGGACGAGCTGCGCCGTAATCCATTCGCTGAGTTCCCGCAGCTTGCCCTGCTGCCGGTACAGCCCCTTGTAAATCTGCTTTGACGGCACGAGCTGTCCCAGTACCGTGAAAGGCCCTTCGATGTTCAGGATGACAGTCTCGCCCCTGTCCCGCAGAATCGTCGCCGCCCGCAGCACCTCGTGGACGCGCCCGGTGGAGAAATCCATTTCCGGCAGCGCCGGGATGTCCTCGACCCGCTCGTAGCGGAACTTCGCCACCGTCGGAACGCCGTACAGCGAATTCAGCGATACCTCGGCGCCAAAGGCCTCCGCCTCGATGGTCACGCAGAAGGGCAGCTTGCAGAACACGTCGCGGTTCTGCCGCTTCACCTCCAGCGCCGCCTTCACCATATCCTCGGCCCGGCTGAACACCGCCGCGTACTTCGCGCCGGCGTTGGAGCACATTTCCTCGGTGATCGGGCGTTCCGGTTCGCCCAGGCACTCATAGGTGAGCTCCTTTTCCAGTTCCTCATTCCACGATGTTTCCATGACAGCCATGGGGACCGCCCCGCTTTCCTTTGGAATCGGTATTCAAGAGATGGGTGCATTCATGCCGGCGCGGATGACGTGGCAATCCGGTGGCTCGTCACGGCAATCGCGTCCATGAATTTCTTTTGGAAGTCCGGCTCGACGGCCGTTTCGACGAATTCGACCCGGCGCGCCACTTCGGCGGCTTCACGCCGCTTTTCGACGTTCAGGAGCGCGATGCGGGCGCCGTCTCCGGCAGCGTTGCCCACGGCCTTCACCTGCGCGGGGTCGCAGCCGGGGAACATGCCGATGGCCATGGCGCTTTCCTTGTCGATGTAGCTGCCAAAGGCACCGGCGAGGATGACCTCGTCCACATGGTCGACGCCGTACTTTTCCATCAGGAACTCCGCCCCGACGTAAAGCGCCGCTTTCGCCAACTGGACGGCGCGGATGTCGGCCTGGGTGATCACGATGTCCTTGCCGATGGCGGTCTCCTTCGCCCAGGCCAGCACGTATTCGAGCTTGCCGGTCTCGCCCCGCCGCACGCGGGGCGTGCCGAGCTTCGCGTTGAGGCGGCCCGCGTCCGAGATGACGCCGGCTTCGTGCAACGCGGCGATGGCGTCGATGACGCCGGAGCCGCAGATGCCCTGGGCGGCGATTTTCTGCACCGAGGGATGCCAGTCGTAGGGAAGGGGATGCCATTCCTCCTGCCCGATGACTTTGTAGCGCGGCTCATAGCTTACCGGATCGATTTTCACCCGCTCGATGGCGCCCGGCGCGGCCCGCATCCCGAAAGCGATCTGCGCCCCCTCCAGCGCCGGCCCCGTGGCGCAGGAGGTGGAAAGCAGGCGGTCCCGGTTGCCGAGGTCGATTTCGCCGTTGGTGCCGATGTCGATGATGAGCTTGATCTTGTCGCCGTTGTAAGGCTCCTCCGCCAACAGCACCGCCATGTTGTCGGCACCGACGAAGCCCGCCTCCACCGGCAGCGAATGGATATTGCCCGCCGGGTTGATGGCGATGCCCAGGTCCCGTGCTTTCACGTCGAGGGGGGCCGAGGCCGCGGGCGCGAAAGGCGACCGGCCGACATAGCGCGGATCGAGGCCCAGCGCCAGATGGTGCATCGCCGTATTATAAACGAGCACCATCTCGTCCACGTCAGAGGGAGCAAAGCCCGCCTTTTCTGTCATTTCCGCTGTCAGCTCGTTCAGGGCGCCGATGACAGCGGCCTGGAGCTTCTCTCTGCCCTCCGGCTCCGAGGCGGCATAGGAAATGCGTGCCAGCACGTCCTCGCCGAAGCCGATCTGCGGATTCATGCGCGACGCTTTCGCCAGCACGGCGCCGGTCACGAGGTCGCAGAGGAACGCCGCCAGCGTCGTGGTGCCGATATCGACGGCGACGCCAAGGCTCGTCCGCCGCTCGCCCGGCGCGACGCGGATGACTTCCGTGTCCTGCCATATCGTCGCCGTCACCGTCCAGTTTTCCGCGCGGAGGATTTGCGGCAATTCCTTCAATACGGGATAATCAATGGATAGATTTTTCAGCCCCGTCTCTTTTTCCAGCGTTTCGAGCAGGCGCTGGCGGTCGTCGCGGAAATCCGAGAGCGACGCGGCGGGCAGCGTCACGGTGATATTTTTCACCGCCGGGTGGATTGCGATGTCCCGTTCGCGGCCTTTTTCCAGAATGACCTGTTTGGCGCTGCGGCTCTCCTCCGGCACCGTCACCACGAGATCGCCGGTCAGGAAGGCGTTGCAGGCGAGGCGGTAGCCCCGGGCCAGCTCTTTTGCCGTCAGGAATTTCCGCTCCACGTCGCCGACGGGGGAAACGTGGTCCGCCGACGACGAGAGGTTCAGCTTCTCGAATCGCCCCGTCTCGACAATCACGCGGCACTTGCCGCAAACCCGCGCTCCGCCGCAGGCCGCCTCGATGCCGACGCCCAGCGCCCGCGCTGCCTCCAGGATGCTTTTTCCCTTCTCAATCTCGCCGCGCCGCCCCGAGGGCTGGAATACAATCTGCACTTTTTCCGCCATTTTGCCTCACCGCCTCTCTTGAAGCGCGCCGGCCGCTTCAACCATCGCCTGCAGATTCGCCAGCGGCGTATTCGGCGCCACGGCGCAATCCGGGGAAATCAAGGCCACACCGTCCGCCGCCGACTTTCGCACCTCTGCCGCTACATCCTCCGGTGTCCCTTCGAGCAGCGCCCGGATGGGATGCACCGCGCCGATGATCGGTGTCCGGATGCCCGCTTCGTCAAATTTCTGCCGTGCCGCCGGGATGTCCACCGCCGACTCTACGCTGATGGCGTCGGCCCCGGTGGCCGCGATGTCCGTCATCACCTGGTCGAGCTTGCCGCAGATATGGATGATGACGGGGATTCTCTTTCCGACGGAGGCAATCACGCGCGTCTCATAGGGCGCGGCCAGAGCGCGGTACGTCCGGGGGCTGATCATGTCGAGGGACGCCATCATGTCCTCGATGACCAGCGCGTCCGCCCCCGCCTCGATGACAGCGGCGGCATACTGCTGCGCTGTTTCCGTCGCCGCCTCGATATAGGGCAGGATGCTGTCGGGCTTCCTGAGACTGGCTTTGAGCAGCGCCGAAATGCCGACGAGATTCGCCGCCACGCTGAAAGGCCCGACAATGCTGCCCATGACGACGGCTTTTTCCCCTACCTCGCGCTTCAGGATGCGGATGGCTTCGAGAATCGCCGGGATGCGTCCCTTCTTCACGAAGTCTGCCGGGATTTCCGGCGTGTCGCCGAGCTTGTACGGATGCTCGGCGATGCTCGGAATGTGTGTCCGGCCGCCGTCCTTGATCTTCGCGCCGTAAATCTCCGCCTCGACGGTCTGGCAGTAGGGCACGCGCACCGCCCCCAACCCGATGACCGTGGCGCCCCCGGCCGCCAGCCTCGCCATCGGCGCTGCCTCATAGTGCGCCTGGGGCCAGAACGCCCCCGTCTTTTCCATCAGCTCATAGGTCGCGTACTGGCAGACGCTTATTGCCGCCACTTGTGAGCGTAGCGAATTAGTGTCTGCTCTATGCAGGGGGGCGCTTTGCGCCCCGTCGTGAATGGCTACCGGATATGCCCCCTCGCCCCGCAGCGCGGCCAGTACCTGTTCTCTCGTCGTTTTTTCCATTGTCCATACATCCTTTCCGTCGCTTGAACATAAAAAAAGGAGGCTTCAAGCAAGACACCACCGTGTCTGCTTAAAGCCTCCGTTTTTACGGTCAGCCAACTTCATTCAATTCGATTCGATTCAGATTCCCTCGCCGTCGAGCCCCGTGAAGCGGCTCCGCGTCAGGCGTTCCACCTGCCGGACGGCACCGTCCTTCAGGGTGATGATGACCTGCCCGTAGGGCAAATCCCGGAACGACTGCCGGATCTTTTCCGGCAAAGACCCCTCACCCGCCGCGCCCGGCTTGCCGTTCGCCGCGAAAAGCGCCTCGCCGCCGATGCGCTCCTCCCGCTCCACCTGCACGAGCCGCGAATCCTGCGCCGTCAGGACAATCCGGCCGCTGCCAATCTCCGACAGCCCCCGCGCGATGAACGCCATCGCCCCGCCGGGAATCTCGCCGGGCTTGAGGGAATGCTTCTTTTCCATAGCATATCTCCTCCTCCGGCAAATCATCGTATTAGCGGTATTATATAGCGCATGTCATACTTTGTCAATAGGTTTTAACAGCACGCTCCCTCGAAAAAGCCGGAAAAGGGACCTGCCTCAATCTTTCCCCAGCATCCATCGCAGCGCGTTCCGCTTTCGGATGCCATCGTAATCCGCTTCCGCGTTGATCTCGTCCAACGTCAGTAGCGTCCTCGGATACTGATCTTTGATGAGCCGGAGCGCCGGACACCGGAAATGACCTTGATGACAGCCCGCTCCCGATGCCGTCGCAAAAAATCCATAGAAGCGTCCCGCGCCACCCATGTCATTTTCCTCGCCTCCTTAATGAGGATTATACTCCGCACTTTGCCTTTTTTCAAGCAAAACGCGGAATAAGTTCCACACTTTATCAGGGGCTCCCATGCCGGAATGCTACCGATACTTCCTGGTCACGGAACAAACCGCTTGCCCCCGCGATATGTCCGTATATTTTTCGGCTGTGCGTATACTATGGCCGATTTTGGCGAAGCCCTGGTTTCCCGGACGCCAGTAAACGCTGTTATGACATGGCTTTGCCGCCAGTCCCGGAGAAGCAATCAAAAAATCAGATTCAAATTTTTTGAATCAGAATTTTTGAACCGGATTTTCCTGATGGCCGTTGTCCTGTGAAAAACAAGGGTGAAACGTCCTCCCGTCTCTTTGTCCTCCAACCCAAATAGGAGCCTTTTCGTGCCCGGTGCCATTTTTTCCCCTTGTCCCATCGCGCGTTACCGGACGCATCCCCGAAAGGAGACCGGCGACGCGGAATCAATAGCCGGAAAAAGCGGCGCTACAGCCGCTTTCTGATGTCCTCTCACAGCGTCTCGTTTGTACTGCCCATGCGGTAGCCGCCGAGATCGAGGGTGACGTAGGTAAAGCCCAGCGCTTTCATTTTGGCGGTGATTTCCTCGCGGTGTCGCACGAGGGCAGTGAAGACGTCCGGCCCGACCTCGATGCGGGCAAGGCTGCCGTGATGGCGGACGCGGAGCTGGCCTTGGACAAACGGGCGGAGGAAACGCTCCGCTTTTTCGACCTGCGCGAGACGCTCCGGCGTCAGCGGCAGGCCGTATTCGAGGCGGGAGGCGAGGCAGGCGGCGCTGGGCTTGTCCGCCACGGCGAGTCCCCAGGCCCTTGCCTGCCGACGGATGTCCGCCTTCGTCCAGCCGCATTCCATGAACGGCGAAATCACCACCGGCGCGAGTTCCTCTATCGCTCTCATGCCGGGGCGGTAGTCGCCTTTGTCGTCAAGATTGCCGCCGTCGGCGACATAGGCGAAGCCGTTTTCCTTCGCCCAGGCGCAGAGCTTCTGGAAGCGTCCGCGCTTGCAATAGTAGCAGCGTTCCTTGTCGTTTCTCACAATCGCCGCGTCGTCGAGGTCGTGGGCGTCCACGACCAGATGGCGGACGCCCGCCGCTTTCGCCATCGCTTTCGCGTCGGCCAGCTCGTCCGCCGACAAAAGCTCCGAGTGCGCGGTGATCGCCACCGCTTTTTCGCCGAGCGCAATCCCCGCCGCTTTCGCCAGCGTCGAGCTGTCCACACCGCCCGACAGCGCCACGACGAGGCTGCCGCAGGCTTTCAGGCGTTCCAGCAGCGCCGCGAGTTTTTCTTCCATTTCGTATTTCTTCCCTTCGTAGCGTGTTCCATTTGTCCTTCCAAATCCTTGCAAACGCGTGAAGCCTTCGCTAAAAAGAGGTTTCGCACGAATCCCGAACCCGTGCAAAACCTCCAAGTTTTTTCAGTCAGCTTCGCTTTCCTACATATATTATATGATACGCGTGAAAAGCCTGTCAAGAAGCCGTGCCATCAGATGTTATCCATGTCAATCTTATAAATCTTCGGCTCCTCCAAGCGGTACTGCGTGCGGCCGTGGCAGCCGTGCCCGACGATTTTGATGTCGGGATTTTTCAGCGCGAAAAGCAGCGCCTCGCCGTAGGTCGCCCCCTCCGGCACGGGAATCGCCTCGGAGCGACAAAGGCCCGCGCGCTCAATGCCGACAGAGGTCGCGCTGCAAAGATGGAGCAGCGTGTCCGGGACGGCCTCGCGGATGGCGCGCACGACATCGAGCGTCACCGCGCCGCAAATATTCTTGTAGCTGTCCGGCGACACGAGGTCAAAGGAAATTGTCGCGTCGGAATAGGCTACGATTTTCACGCCGTGCCGAACGGCCTCCCGCGCATAGGCCACGACATGCTCCCGGAGCCGCGCGGCGATGTCCCGGATTTTGTCCCGCTTGCGGTACAGCCCCTTGTAAAGCTCCTTCGACGGCGCGAGCATTCCCATGATGCTGAACACGCCCTCCATTTCGAGGAGCACCGTCTCGCCCTCGCGCGAAAGGGTTTCCGCCGCCGCGAGCGCCGCCGCCATCTGCCCCTTCGCGAAGTCGAAGGGCGGAAGCTCCCCGATCTCGTCGAGCTTCGCGTAGGGCGGGTTCTTGACGGCGGGCAAGCGGTTCTCGGGATTCGGCGCGAACGCCGCGCCGAGCTGCTCCGCCTCCGCCGCGACGGAAAACGGCAGACGGCAAATCACGTCGCCGTCCTCGCGCCGGATGGTCTTCGCCATGCGCGCCATCGAGGCCGCATCCGTGAACACGTCCTCATAGCGGACGTTCGCCTTTCGGCAAAGCTCTTCTGTCAAAATGTGCGTCGGTGACGGCTCGCCGGGGTCGCTTTGGCATTTGAAGGCAACCGCTTTCACCTCAGCCATGAAAAAATCCCTCCCGTCAACGGAAACTCTTTGTGCGGCTCAATGCGCCGCCCGCAAGGCAGATTTCCTTCGCGGAAAAGCGGGAAGCGGTGAAAAGCTCGGACTTGGACATAACAAAAGACTCCCTTCAAAAACAATGCAGAGGAAAACGGAAAAGAATTCCTACTGATTTCCTCTGCATTGTAGCGAAACGACATCCGTTTGTAAAGATGAATGTTTATTTTACCGGCAGGCCCAACTCGCGCAGCTCCGACTTGACCTTGTTGTAAATGGCGAGGTATTCCGGCTTCGGTTGCACCGTCACGAGGTCGTAAACGTCGCGGAAGTCGCCGCCCTTCGTGTGCAGGGTGCGGTTGTCGATCAGCGGCTGGTACTTCGGCAGGATCTGGTTGACGAGGTCGTTGGCCTGCTGCCGGGTGAGACGCGCTTTCCCGACAGCGCGCCCCACTTCGGCGGCAAAGCGGGCGCCGAGGCCGCAGGCGTGGTCGAGACCGGCGCTTTGATGGCCGGTGCCGCCCGCCACCAGGAAGCCCAGCGTGGCGCTGCCGATGGCGCCGGCCGCCGTCTCCCAGAAATATTCCTCGCTGCCGATGCCCGCCGTCATCTGCCAGGCCGCGCCGACGAGGGACGGGAAGTGCGTGTGCTTCTGGAAGGCCGCGCCGCCGTAGTTCGCGACATAGAGGGCGTACTTGCTGCTGTTCGAGAAATAGAGGGCGTCCGTGGGCCAGGTGCCGAGAATCGTCGGCTCGTAGAGCATGACATAGGCCAGCAAGTCGGCGACGCCGTTGACCGCCGAGGTCGCGGGGCCACCCGCCGCGCCGCCGATATACGATTGCAGGATGCCCCAGATGTTGGCGCCGTACTGATGCCAGAAATAGGCACGGCACATCTGGTCGTAGTCGGTCTTGAGCTGCGGCATGATGTAGACGTGGCGCACATCGCCCTTGCCGACGCCCCAGAGCGGATTGGCCGCCGCCATCTCGGCCCGGAGGTTCACCGGCGTCGAGCCGCCGTCCGGGAAGCCGGGGCGGTTGACGCGGCGCAGCACATCCTTGACCGTGGCGACGTGCTGGATTTCCGCCATCATCTCGAAGGGAGAGCCGGGCTTGATGGGGATGCCGTTGATCTTTTCCTTGACGCCCTGGAAATGCACGTAGTCAATCAACGGCTCCTGGGCATAGGACAGGGCGATTTTCTCGTAGAGGTCGTCGGAAATCGGACCGAGGATGCGCCCCATCGTCCCCACCGGTGTGCGGCCGCTGTCGTAGTCCTCGAAACCGCGGTGGGGAATCGTGATGGCGTCCTTGCCCTCGCCCAGCGTGACCTCCGTCGGGAGGTTTTCCAGCGCGTCCTCCAGCTCATCCTCGGTGAAGGTGATGCGGCGCTCCGTCGATACGTTCAGGATGCCGACGTCGAGCAACAGTTCCTTGCCCGCCTGCCAGATGGCGTCCAGCTCGTCGTCGTCCGTCGGCACGACCTTGCCCGGCGCGTACTCGATGTTGTATTTCTTCGTAAGTTCCTTCAGGCGCGGCCAGTAAATCTTCGTGTCAAATTCCTTCTGGAACGCGATGGGCCCGGTCTCGCCGCGGCCCCAGTATTCGATGAATTTTCCTTTCGCTCCATGGCTCATACAAATCTCCTCCATATTTGTTCATTTTGTTTATTCTTGTTCTTACGCGACGTGCAGCAGCTTTTTGGCGATTTCCACCGTGGCGATGGCGTCCTGCCCGTAGCCGTCGGCCTTGATCTCGTCGGCCCATTCCTTCGTGACGACGCCGCCGCCCACCAATACGATGTAGTCCTGCCGGACGCCCTTGGCCTCGAGGAAATCAATCAAATCCTTCTGCACCGGACGTGTCGTGGACATCAGCGCGGCCACGGCGATGACTTTGGCGCCAACCTTTTTCGCTTCCTCCAGGAACCGGGACGGCGCCACATCCACGCCGAGGTCGTGGACATCGAAACCCGCCGTCGTCAGGAACGTGGCCACCATATCCTTGCCTACCTGATGCACATCGCCCTGGATTGTGCCGATGACCACCGGAATCGCTTTTGTTCCTTCCGTCCGGGACTTCTTCAGCTCCGGCTCCAGCACTTCCAGCGCCGCCTTGAAGGCGTCGGAGGCCAGCATGATTTCCGGCAGGAATACTTCCATTTTCTCGAACGCTTCGCCAAGCTCGTTGAGCCCCTCCGCCAACGCGCCGATGGCCTTTACCGGATCGACGCCCTCCGCCAGGGCCTCTTTTGCCGCCGCCAGCGCCGCGTCCTCATCAAACTCCAGAATCGACTGTTTCAGCTTTCCCAACACATCTGCCATGCTTCATACATCCTTTCCAAGAATTGTTGATCGATTGTCTAAGGTTATCCTCGCATACAGCCTTCCTTCATGGTGCATCCCCCCAACCGGCTGTCGCCGACAAAAAAAGACCGGGCCGGAAAACGAACCTGTCGTTTTCCCGTCCGGCCTTCAGTCTTTCTGATCAGCCTTGCTGTTTTTCAACTGTGATATGTATGATACCATCTTCCGGCGGCGCTGTAAAATCCTTAAATCCTATCGTGAGCTATAGGCTCACCCTATGGTTCCCTGATCCGGCTTCGTAAGCCGCATCCTGACGACCGTTTCCTCCAACGACGCCATGAACGCGTGGCCCAGCTCGGACAGCCGGCGGTCGGCGTGGCGGATGGTGCCGACGGTCATCGGTTCGTCCGCGTCCAGCGGCACGGCGACGACGTCGCGCCCGTGCAGGTACGAGGGCAGCACGCCCGTCGTCACGATATAGGCGTCCAGCGCCATCAGGAAGTTCACCACCGCCGCCCGGTCGGTGACGAGAATCCGCTTCTGCATCGGCCGCTCGTTGCCGATCTCCTCGGCGAAGTAAAAGGAATTCTCCTCGCCCTGGTCGAAGGTGACGCAGGGAAACGGCGCCAGATCCTCAAAGCGGACGGAGGCCCGCTTCGCCAACGGATGCCTGCGGTAAAGGAAAACATGGGGACGCGCCAGAAAAAGCGGTGAGAAGACGAGGCGGCGTTCCTTCAGCAGTTTCCGCAGCACCGCCTCATTGGACCGGCTCATATAGAGGATGCCGATCTCGCTTTTGAAGCTGCCCACGTTCTCGATGACTTTCCCGGTACGCTCTTCCAGGAGCGAAAACTCGTAGCCGTCGCCGTCGTATCGCTTCGCCAACTCGACAAAGGCGCTGGCGGCGAAGGTGTAATGCTGCGTCGAAACGGAAAAAAGGGGCTTGCTGCTCTCGCCGCTGTACCGGTCCTCCAATAGCCGCATTTGCTCGACGACCTGTCGGGCGTAGCCGAGAAACATCCGCCCTTCGTCGGTGGGATTCATGCCCCGGGCGCCGCGCACGAAAAGCGTTTGGTTGATTTCCTTTTCCAGGGCGGAAAGAGACTCGGTAAGGCTCGGCTGGGAGATGAAAAGCCGGCGCGCCGCCAGGCTCATCGAGCCGCATTCGGCAATCGCCAGCGCGTATTTCAGTTGGAGCAGCGTCATCTCTTTCCCTCCCGCGGCCCGGCGCCGTTACGTATGACAGGCGGCACAGGGCGTAGAAAACTGCGCCGCGTCGTAAGCGATGCCCTTCTTGTCATAGTAATCCTTCACCGCCGCGCGAATCGCTTCCTCCGCCAGCACCGAGCAGTGGAGTTTGTGGGTGGGCAGTCCGTCCAGCGCCTCCGTCACCGCCTTGTTCGTGACCGTCAGGATCTCGTCCAGCGGTCTCCCCTTGATCATCTCCGTCGCCATCGAGCTGGACGCGATGGCCGAGCCGCAGCCGAACGTCTCGAACTTCACGTCGGAAACCACGTCGTTGTCAATCTTCAGATAGATTTTCATGATGTCGCCGCATTTCGCGTTGCCGACCTCGCCGATGCCGTCGGCGTTCTCCAGGCTCCCCACGTTGCGGGGGTGGCGGAAATGGTCCATCACTTTTTCGCTGTATAATGCCATATCTGAAATCCTCCTTTTATTTTTGCTTATTCCGGCAGCAGGAAGTCCCGCTTGCCGCTGAGTTTGTCTTTCCAAAGCGGGGAAATGCCGCGAAGGTACGCCACGACCTCCGGCACTGCCCGCAGAATTTCCTCCACGTCTGCCCCGGTGTTTTCCTCCGAGAGCGACAGGCGCAGGGAACCGTGGGCGACCTCGTGCGGCCGGCCGATGGCCAGCAGCACATGGCTCGGGTCGAGGGAGCCGGAGGTGCAGGCCGAGCCGGAGGAGGCGCAAATGCCTTTGTCGTCCAGAAGCAACAGCAGGCTCTCGCCCTCGATGCCCTCAAAGCAGAAGCTGACGTTCCCCGGCAGGCGGCGCGTCTCGTCCCCGTTCAGTATGCTGTGGGGAATCTTCCGCAACCCGGCAATCAATTTGTCCCGCAGGGCCTGCACTTTGACCGTGTTCTCCGCCAGATGGGCGCAGGCTTCTTCCAGCGCCGCCGCCATGCCAACAATCGCGGGCACATTTTCCGTGCCGCCGCGCTTGCCCCGCTCCTGGGCGCCGCCCTCGATGAGATTTTCCAGCGGAATCCCGGGTCGCGCGTACAGGACGCCGACGCCCTTCGGCCCGTGGAACTTGTGGCCGGAAAGGGACAGCATGTCGATGTTCTGCTGCTGCACGTCAATCGGAAGGTGCCCCGCCGCCTGCACCGCGTCCGTATGGAAAATCACGTTTCGCGCCCGGCAGACGGCGCCGATTTCCGCGATGGGCTGCACCGAGCCGATTTCGTTGTTGGCGTACATGATCGTCACCAGCGCCGTGTCGTCCCGGATGGCCTTCGCCACTTCGTCGGCGGACACCCGGCCGTTCTCGTGGACATCCAAAAGCTCGATCTCGAAACCTGCCTTTGCCAGCTTTTTCAGTGTATGCAGGACGGCATGGTGCTCAAACGTCGTGGAAATGATATGTTTTTTTCCTTTCTTTGCCCCCAAATGCGCGGCGGAAAGGATTGCCTGATTGTCCGCCTCGCTGCCGCCCGAGGTGAAATAAATCCCGCCGGCGTTTGCCCCGAGGCAGGCGGCGACTTTCGCCCGCGCTCCTTCCAGCGCCTCTTTGGCTTTCTGCCCGAAGGCGTAAAGGCTCGACGCGTTTCCCCAGGTTTCCTCCAGGCACGGCAGCATCGCCGCCAGCGCCGTCCGGCTCATCTTCGTCGTCGCCGCATTGTCTGCATATACCATATCGCAACCTCCAAAAGTGGTTTCTTTTTTGATGGATTCTATGATATACCCTATTTCATACCGTGTCAATGGGAATTATTTTTTGGCGGTCCGTTTTTGCCGGATCTTTTTTGCAATGCGGGAGCTGAAACGAGATTCATCCTGTTCCGGCTGAACAAGTAAAACCAGGGCGGACGTTTTCTGTGAAAACGAATGTTCGAGGGGGCAGGATTTACGAAGACGACGACGAATATACACTTGGATATGATTGCGGAAGGAGGGACGGAACGTGCGGCATCTTGCCCTGGCTTTCGCCGGTTCGCTGGCCGTCTGCCTGGCCACCATGTACGTGAATTACCAATCATATCAGGAAACGCAGTATCTCGAATGGTCGCTGCGGCGCGACGGCGGCGAGATCACCGTCGAGACTGCCCCCGGCTGGCACGCCGTCCATATCTACGCGATGACGCCGGAGCAGCGCGGCTCCCACAAGCTGGAATTCGCGCCGGTGAGCCTCGCTATTTCGGTGCTGGTGGGAACGGGTGCCGTTTACGGCGTGCTGCTGCTGGTGGACAGGTTCCGATAGAAAGAAGGAGAATACGCCCATGAAAACAGGAAAGAAATGTCTCGCTACCCTGCTCGCTACCCTGGCGCTTTCGGCCACCGCCTACGCCGCGCCGCTGCCCCCGTCCGACCAGGCACAGATTCTGGCGCGGATGGTGAACAACGGCGGCCAGGGAGGCGGCTGGTGCGTGCTGCCGGAACAGGACAAAAACTGGAACCGCTGGTTTTACGCCGTGACCGATCTCGACCACGACGGGAAGCTCGAGATTTTCATGGCGAAGCGTGGCGGCGAAAACGACGACGGGGAGATGGTCATGCCGGAGATTCGCTGCGAGGAGCTGAACGAGAACGGCGAGGGCCGGAGCTGGGGGCTCTTTCTCGCCGGCAACTCCGACGTGCCGGACATCATGACCAGCGAAGCGGCGACGATGCCCACGATGCTTTATGAACCGGCGGCCAACGACTACCACTATATTTTCGTCAGCTCCCGGCCGGCCGACGGGGACGAGTGGGACTTCACCGATACGAAAGTCGCCCTGACGCTGCACGGCGACCTCATCGTCGAGGACCTGGCGATGATGAAGGTGAAACTGGCTGAGCCGGGCTCCGATCTGGCGACGCGGAAGTTCTTCCTGCCCGCGTGGCGCAGCGAGGGCGCGGAAAGCGATCCGTCCGGCCTGCCGGAGGAAATCGACGCCCAGCGATACGCCGACATCGAACTGGCGCGCTTCGGGACGGAAGCGGGACAGACGGCGGCCATTTCCTGGTACCGCGCTGAGGAAATCCGGGCCCTCATCGGGCTGGCGAAGCTGCCGCAGGTGCTGGAAAGCTCGTACAAAGCGTTCGCCAAAAGCGTGAATTTGTAAACTAAGGAGGCACTCTCATGAAGAAGAGCCGGAAAACCGCCGCCGCGCTGGCGGCAACCCTTGCCCTTTTCGCCGCGTCCCCCCATGCGCCGACGTACCTTGCGCCGCTGTGCGCCATAGCGCACGCGGAGAACGAGGCGCCGCCCGTGATCGAGACGGACCTCGGCACGCCGCTGCCGATCCGGACCTATATGGTGTATTCCTGCCCCGAGTGGCAGACGGTAAAGAAGCACTTTTCGGGAATCCTGATCGACGGCCCGAAGGATAACCTGCTTCCGCTGACGGTGGCGCTGGAAGGATACAGCGTCGACGAGTCCAAGTTCGAAGAGAAGGACCCGGACATCATCAAATCCCTCTATGTCCATCGCGCGGACAGCCTGGCCATGAGCTTTGCCGAGTCGAACGCCGCTTACGGAGGCGGGATGCGTGGCCGCTTCGCCGTCATCGGGCGGAACTACGACACCGCCACCGGCGCGGCGCTGACCTGGGACGACGTGTTCGCGAGCCAAAATATCGTCGCCAACGAGATCGCCATCCTGCTCAGCCGCAATTACGCCGGCGCCCCCTTTGTCACGGGGACGGTGCCGGAGCTGGCCGCCCGGGTGAAAAGGATCCTGGAGGAGGGCGGCTGCTCCTGGACGCTTGACCCCTGCGGCGCGACGTTCTACTTCAACATGATGAGCCTTTCGGAGGATCCCTACGCTCCGATTTACACGGCCAGCCTGACCTTCGACGTCAACGGCTTCTGCTTCCGGGACAAATACCGTCACGCCCCCGGACAGTGGTGTATGGAAATCGAGCCGCGGACACCGATGCGGGTGTTCCCCGGCGGTTCCGTACTGAGCACGCTGGAAGTCCGGGGCGACACCGAGGGCGTCCATATCATCCGCGGTGGCGCGGCGGCGACGGCCCGGGACGGCATCCGCGACAAAGCCGCGGCGGTATTCACCGACCCCGGACGGCTGAACGGGATTCATCCCGTGTGCGTGCAGCTGCGGGACGGGCGGCGATACCTCTATGTGGACTGCCTGCTCGCGCCGGCGCCGGAGGATTATGAGAAAGGCTACGACGCGCGGACGATGGCCGAGCTGGAAAACCGGCACGAGCTTCGCGTCTATGACCTGACGGACGGCGACATCCGCCGCGTCGATGGCGACACCGGTTTCACCCTGCGCAACGAGCTCATTCACGACGAATCGGCGCCGAAGGAATGGTTCGTGATGACCGACCCGGAGAATTTCAAGCTGAACGTGACCGGCCTGCCGCTGGCCGAATCGCACCGCCGTTGCCGCGTGGGCGCGGACGGTCTCCCCGAGGTTATCGAGGTCATACCATAAGCGCGGCGGGAAAGGAAACGTCTTCCCCGGCAAAGAGTCGCGCGAAACAGGAACTATAGTAAGGGAGGAATCAACCGATGTTTGAACGGTGGCGTACCTTCGATCTCACCGGGGAGACCTTCGGCGAAACCGCCGGGGCCATCGGCGAAACGCTGAAAGCGATGGGCGTTTCGGAGCCGGAGGCGGAGACCGGCCGGCAGTTGCTGGAGCATATCTTCTCCCTGCAACTGTCGCTGCGGCCGGATGTCCATGTCCGGGTAAAAGTGAGGAAGCGCTTCGGCGACATATCTTTGCGGATGGAAACCCAGGGGAACGAGTACAATCCGTTGCAGGTATTGACGGAGTGGAACGAGGACGACCCGGACTACCAGCGGACGATCGTGCTGAAATCGAAGAAGGAACAGCTTTCCTACACCCACCGCAACGGGATGAACATCGTCACCATCAAGGTGCACGAAGCGGGGAACAAGCAGATCCGCTACACCCTGACGGCGATGGTGGCGGGCATCCTGGTGGGGGCCATCCTGAAGGGCATGATTTCCCCGGAGACCGTCGAAATGGTGAACAAGACCGTCATCGGCAGCATCCGCACCATGTTCCTGAATTCCCTGAACATGATGATTGCCCCGGTGGTGTTCTTCTCCATCCTGTCGGGCCTGACAAGCATATCGAACGCCTCCGACATCGGCCGCATCGGCGGCAAGCTGGTGTCGGCCTACATGTGCACGACGGTGATTGCCACGTTCTTCAGCATCGTCATCGGCCTGACGATGTTCCACGGCAGCGTGCCCCAGATGGGAACGGTCACCGCCGGCAGCGGCGGCGTCAGCATCTCCCTGTTGGACATGATCGTGAATATCGTGCCGGAAAATCTGATCCAGCCCATCCTCAACCGCGATATGCTGCAGATCATCTTCGTTTCGCTGGTTTTCGGCGTCACCATGAGCATGCTGGGCGAGAAAGCGCAGCTCCTGAAGGATTTCTCCGAAACCGCCAATACCTTCTGCCTGCGGGTCATCACGCTGCTGGCCCAGTTCATCCCGCTGATCGCCTTCCTCTCCATGATGTCGCTGATGTTCACGGTGGGCACTGACTCGCTGCTTCTTCTGAGCCGGATTCTGGTGGGGCAGTTCATCGGCTCGCTGGCCATGGTCGGTGTCTATTCCGTCGTCATCCTCCTGATGGGGAAGATTTCCCCGGTGCCATTCCTGAAAAAGATCGGCGGCTTCGTCCCGATTGCCATCTCCATGGGAAGCAGCAATGCCGCCATGCCTTTCACCATGAATTTCTGCACCGAGAAGATGGGCGTCTCGCCCCGGCTGTCATCGTTTTCCATCCCTCTGGGGGCGACGGTCAACATGGACGGCGGCTGCTTCTACTTCTCGATTCAGGCCATCCTGCTGGCGAAGATGTACGGCGTGGAAATGACGCCGGCGTTCCTCTGGGCTCTGTTCATCACCGTCGTCGCCCTGTCGGTGGGCGCGCCGGGCGTACCGGGCGGCTCCTTCGTCTGCCTGACCTCGATCATCGTCTCCTTCGGCCTCCCGGTAGAGGCGGCGGCCATCGTGCTGGGCATCGACCCGCTGACCTCCATGTTCCGCACCACCATCAATACAATCGGGGATATCGCGGTAACCACCGCCCTGTCGAGGAATGAGAAACTGATGGATGAAGCGGTGTATATGGATACCGCGTCCCACGCGTAACCACGCCTGGCCTGCCGGGGCGAAAAAGCGGCAGGACTCTCCTGGGCAACGAAAGGAGCCATTATGAGCGAAACAAACACGAATCCTCTGGCCGTGTACTGCTCCTACTGCGGAGCGCCGGCGGAATATGACATCGTTCATCAGGAATACCACTGCCTGCACTGCGGCGGCAAGACGGACATCAAGGAGCCGGTGAAGCGCCTCGGCCAGTGGCGGGACGCGCAGAAAAAGAGCATCCTGCGCGACGAAAACGCCGCCGAGGAAATCTGCGGCTGCGAGAACTGCGGCGCCCAGGTCATCATCCCGGCCGGCGAGGCCATGGGAAGCTGTGAGTTCTGCGGCGGCAAGTTCGCCCGCCGCGCCTTCGCGAAATCGGACGAGCTGCCCGAGGTCATCATCCCCTTCGTGCTGACGGAGGACGAGGCGCGGGCCCGGTTGAAGGAATGGGCGGAGAAGAATCAGAAAGAACCGGAGGCAAAGGCTGTGCTGGCGGAAATCAAGCGGCTCCGCGGTTACTATCTGCCCTACGAGCTGATTCGCGGTCCCGTGACCGCCGAGGCGGAGCGCATGGAAACCTACTCTGACCGCGTTTATCATGTGGGCGGCTTCCTGAACGGCATCGCCGTCAATACCTCGAAGCAGCTGGACAACCTGGTGCTGGACGCCATGGAGCCCTTCGAGTGGACGGCGGCGCGGCCTTTCGAGTTCGCCTTTGTCGCCGGCCAGCGGGTGAAGCTCTCCGACATCGACGCCAGGGCGACGTCGGCCCGGGTGCTGGAGGAAGTCAGAGAGGGCTTCCGGCCCGAAGTGGAGAAGCAGCTCCAGACCACCGGCGTCACCATCCGCATGCAGGCGGGGGATATCCTGCGGCTGCCGGCCCTGCTCCCCGCCTATGTGCTGAAAATTGGCAAGACACTGGCCGTGGTCAACGGGCAGACGGGGCGCGTCGCCGTCTCCCGGGAAAAGGAGCAGCGGGTTCTCTCCTGGCTCATCGAGCCAACGCTCCTGACTATTCTGGTAACGGTGCTGATGGGGCTCTGGATGCCGAATCCCGAGCTGATCGGCATGACGGCGGTGGTCTTCGGGGCCATCTTCTTCACCGCCTTCAGCGACGGCCGCGGCGAGGAATGGCGGCGGGTCATCTTCAAGACGGAAAAGAGCCGCGCCGAGCGCGTCCAGTCAAAGCTCACCGTCACCCAGGGCGAAGAAGGCGCCATCGAGGACACCACAACGCGGGCCGTCTTCCTGGAGCCGGTGGGTGGCGAGATGGTCCCGGTCCGGATTGCCTTCTATACGCCGTTGCGCATCATCATGACGCTGCTGGGCGTCATCGTGTACAACGCGCTGCCGGCGCTGCTCGCCTGGCCGCTGGACAGCGAAGGAGTCGCGAACTACAGCTACAACGTGGTTTGGATGGTCTTGTCCGTGCCCGTCACCATCATCCTCTGGATTGCCATCGGTCGCATTCGCATCTACAACCACCCGGTGCTGAAACAGATTCTGCCCGACGGCCGGACGAAACCCGTCCGGGCAGACGGCGACACCCCGTTCTCCCTCTGGGGTATGGTCAAGGTGGTGAAAGAGCGGGCCGGCTGGGGCGGTTTCCTGTTCCTCACCGGCTTTAGCCTGTTCATGCTCCTGGGTACGCTGGGGGCGATATTGATGCCGGACTGAGCGACTCCGGTGAACCGTGCGGGAGAAGGGACGCCTGTTCCGGAAAGAGACGGCACCTCTCCCGGCCCAGGCAACAGCGTATCAGCAGTAATCTCGGACATGGCAGTGACGGGAGGAAAGAACATGAAGCAAATGGGCAAAACCATCCTGTCGGCGGCGCTTTCCGCGTTGACGTTCTTCAGCTTCAGCGGCTGCGCCGGCCGGCCTATCGGGGCGCCGGAGTGCGGCGGCGTCACCGACAAGACCGACCACCGGGCGCCGAAGGAGATCGCCTCCAAAGACCTCACATCTTTTTACGCCCATTTTTTCCTGCCGGGGGAATGGTCGCCGGGAAGGAAAGACTGCTTCTATACCTGTGACGTAAGGAAGGACGAAGCCGGCGTGCTGACGGCCACCGCCCGGGCGGACATCGTGACCAGCCCCGGCATCAGCCGTCCGGCGGATGAGTCGCTGCTGCGGGCGCTGCAATCCATCATCGACGCCCGGCAACTGGTATCGAAGAACGGATACTACCGGGTGACGGCGGGGCTGCCGCCGGAGTTCCAGACGTGCCATTTCAATGCCGTTTACGCCTCGGGGGAGACGCTGACTTTCACGGAAAACAACAATCCTGATGCCGAATGGACGCGGGAGACCTACCTCGCCTTTGCCGACTGGTTCGCGGGACAGGGCGACGATTCCCTGTTGCCGCCGCCGCAATCCTTCGGCCCCATCAAGGATTGCGCCTTCACCCTGACCGACGACGGGCGAAAGGTTCACATCAGTCCCGTCCAGGTACTGGAAAAAGACGCCATAAACGGCGAGCGCCGGCTTCTGGGGCGGACGGCTTACGATTCCGGGGCGAAGAAATGGGAGCGGGACGAATACGTTCCCATCCCCGGGGATTATACGGAACAAATCCTGGCCATCTTGTCCGCCCACGATCTCCGAGCCTTTGACTACCACTCGGTCCTCTACCGGAAGCGGAAGATGACGGAGGAGGAAAAGGATTTTTTCCGTCCTGTGCTACAGATTCATGTCAACTTCGAGGATGGGAAGAGCCTCCGCATCGACACCAACGACGCCGGCGACATCGAAACCCTGCGCCCGGTGGTGCAGGAACTGCTCGCGTACCATGATGCGCTGTTCGGGGAATAAGGAAAACGGAGCGACCATACGGAATAATCGTTTGCAGAAATGGAGGAAAGAAAATGAGTATCCGCAAAGGAATCGCGAAATCCCTGGTTGTGATGGCAGCGTTTTCGATGGCGGCAGGATTCGGAGGGCAAGGCAGCCCGCTGTCGGGAGCCGCTTTGCCCTTTTTCGCGTCCTGCGAAGCGGCGGCGGCGCCGTATATCGACGCCTCCATCCGTCCCATCCAGCTTGACGTCCTTACCCATCATACGGTGGACGGCGACGATGCGGGCGACCTGTTGCGCACTTCCGTGGCGCAGGTGAATTTCGTGGGTTCGGCCGAAGCCGCGGGCGTCATGGAACTGCAAAAGGCGTTGTGGAAATACGACGCCGACGCGATGAACCGCGGGCAGGAAATCCGTGAACAGATGCTGGCGATCGCGGCACAGGACCGGGCGGAACGCCAGGCGGCGGGCGCGAACTTCTTTGCCGCGCACGAATCCCTGACCGACGTTTTCGTGCGCCGCGCCGATACGCTGGCCGTCAGCCTGATGGAATTCCACCAGAGCTACGAGGGCGGCGTCCACGGCATGTACGGCGTCACCGGGCGAAACTTTGACGCGGAAACCGGGCAGCCGCTTTCCCTCGCCGACGTGATTGCCGACAAGGAGAAACTGGCCGAAGCCGTCAAGGCCGGCCTTCGCCGCCGTTACCCGAAGGCCTCCTTCGCGGAGGGCGGCAGCACGCTCATGGCGGAGATGGTGGACCAGATGCTGCGGGACGACGTGCTTCCCTGGACGCTGGACCCCACCGGCGTGTCGTTCTATTTCAATCCCTATCTGATCGGCTCCTACGCCGAGGGCATCTTCACGGCGACGGTGCTGTTTGACGAGCACCCGGCGCTCTTCGCGGAGCGGTACCGCCGTGCCCCGGCCGCCTGGTGCCTGGAACTGCGCCCCTACCTGCCGGCGCGGGTATCCTTCGCCGACGGCAGCCGCGCCGAGGTGAATATCACGACCTCGGACAGCGGCCTGCGGATTACCATGGACGGCGCCGTCCTCAATGACTCCGGCGAGACCGCCGGCCTGCGCCCGGTGCTGGTGAGCCTGGCCGACGGACGGCGCTACCTCTATGTGGACAGCGTCGATGCCGGGGACACCTGGGAAACGCTGAGTGTCTTTGACCTGAACGGCGCCGCCCCGGTGCGCGTCCCGATGAAACAGCGAATGACGCGCCGGGCGGACGTGGCGGAGGACTTCGCCGACATGGAGCGCGGCGAGCCGAAAAACGACGCCTGTGCCGACAAGTCATTTTACATCATGGCCGACCCGGAAAACTTCCGGCTGACCTTGCTGGACGCGGGAACGGGCCAGGCGCGCCTCGTTACGTGCCGCGTCGGGGCGGACGGGACGCCGGAAATCCTTCGATGACGCAGGGGAGACAAATTGATATGATTTTTAGCAAAGGAGAGGATTTTCATGCAGAAGAACATTTTGGCAAAACGCATCGCGGCGGGATTTTTGGCGGGGCTGACGGCGGCCTCGCTGCTGGCTGGCTGCGGCGGTGGCGGCGGTGACAAGGGCAGCGGCGCGGCGAACAACCCGCCGAAGGCGGAGACACCGGCCCAGCCCGCCCGGGCGACAGTGGCCACGGCGCCCTCCGAAACCTTCAAGATTGGCGATAACGAGGTGAAGGCCTACGAACTGACAGGCGTCGATCTCAAGGACAAATTGCGTACCTGGGGGCTGGCGACCATCGGCGACAGCGTCTATTTCCATATCGGCGTGAAGCCGCAACACATGGCCAAAGTGACGGTGAAGAACGAGACGTTGTCGGACTTCACCGACCTCGGCGAAGCGGGCGATGTCAACGCGATGGCGTCCAACGGCAAGGTCGTCATCTGGAAGACGAAGGACAGCAAGGCGGCCATCCACGACGGCAAGGAGACGAAAATCGGCGGCAAGTGGCCGGGGGACCTCGCGGGCATACCGGGCAGCGACGAATTCTATGTGCTGCGGGGCGGGCTGCTTAAAGTGATGAAGCTCGAAAACGGCGAGTTCAAGGACGTCCGGGAGATTTCCCCCGATATCCGCGCCAAAGACCTCGCCGATACGCGCCTTTCCCTCGTCTATGGCGACAAGGACACCATCTACGCCCGCTGCGTCCTCAACAAGGCGGGTGAGACAAAAGGGACACCGGTGCTGGTAGCCTTCGGGACGGACGGCAAGGAAATCCGCCGCTACGAGGGCCCGGCCGGCGGGAAGCGCGACTTCTGCGTGACCGAGAGCTATGTGGTGTACGCCGGCGCCGACGGCAATATCCGCGTCTTCGACAAGAAATCCGGCAAAACGCTGGGCGACGCCAAGGTGAACTTCGGCCCCTTCGCGCTCCGGGCCAAGACAGGCAACGACGTCCTCGCTTACGACGATCGGGGCAAGAAACTCTACCGGATCGATTTCTGATTGTCTGATGGCAGCCAATCCATTCCGGCGATGTGTACTCCCGGCGCCGGACGGGAAGCCGGGGAAGAGGTGAGGATACTCCATGCTGGACACAAGCAAAATTCGGGCAATCATTACGCCGATATGCAAGAAATACAATATTGACCGACTGTATCTGTTCGGGTCCTACGCCAGAAATGAAGCCCGTGAAAACAGCGACATAGATTTGCGGATTGACCGGGGACCGCTTACCGGCTTTGCCTACGGCGGGTTTTACGGCGATATCCAGGACGCATTGGGCGTGCCTACCGATATTTTGACGACGGAACAACTGCCAAAGTCTTTTTTGGACAAAATCCAAAAGGAGGAGATTTTGTTGTATGAGAAAAGGTGACAAGGATTATCAGCGGCTCATACACATAATCAAGTATTGCGAGAAGCTGAAAGCGGTTGGCAAGTCGATGAACGGTGAATATGATAATTTCATTGCCAAAGAGCATTACGAGAAAATAGACGTGAGCTCATTTTACATCGGACAAATCGGCGAATTGGCGCACGGATTGACGGACACTTTCAAGAATGCGCATACAGATATTCCATGGAAACAGATTGTGGATATGCGCAATACATTGGTTCACAGATATGGGACGCGCGATACCAGAATTATATGGGATGTTATTGTGAACGATATTCCGCGCTTGCTGAATCAGTGCCAAACGATTTTGATGCCGCTCAATCCTGATATAATGGGTGAAATCAAGGCAGAGCTGCAAGAGGAGACGAATATACGGCTATGATGCAGCAAGGGCAGAGAGCATCAGGCATGAATCCGTTTGAAGGAGGTGACCGGTGATGGCCGGGCAGGGAACGGTCATGGTTACGGTGCTGGCCTGCGAAAAATGCGGGGCGCCGATGTACCCTGACATGAAGCAGGGCGGTTTTTGCTGCCTTTACTGCGGCAACTTCCGCCCCTTCGCGGTGACGGACGAAGACTTCCTGCCGCCGGTCCGGTTCCGCCACAAGCCGGTGGAAATCATGGAGGGATTGCTGAAACTCGGCCACGTCACCATCGAGGACAGCATATTCGCGCCGCCGCCGGAGGAGGCGCAGATGGACCGGCTCCGGCCCGCCCTGGAGAAAATCCGGGAGCGGGACCCGGCGGCGTTGGAGGCCATCGGTGATGATGCCTGTCTGTCGCTGACTTGCCCCAAATGCGGCAAGCCGCTCAAGTCACGCCTCACCGACAACATCTTCACCTGCCCTCACTGTGGCCAGAAATTCGGTGCCAGCGACAGCATCGCCACCGGGCGGTTCGACGCCAAACTCGTCATCGGGCAGAGATACAACCTCCACGGGACCTGCCTGCCCTTCCGTATCAGTCGCGAGGAAGCGGCCAAACGACTGAAGGCGCTGGCCCGCCGTTTCCCGGAGACCGGCGGCCCGGAGCCCCCCGCCGAAGACCTCGCCGCCGCTTTCATCCCGGTATCGCTGGCGGACCTTCGCTGGAAGATGAAGGTGCGGTGTGAACGGGGACTGTTCGAGTATTATCAGGAATGCCTCGACTGGGCCTGGCCTTACTCGCTGACCTATGACATCTACCTGCTGGACGAGATGGCCCCCTGGGACTACGGCGAGCTGTCGGTGCTGAAGCCCGCCTATCTGGAGGGGAACGTGCGGCTCCACGCCTGGGAGAACCTCGGCTCGTGGAAAGCGCGCGTACCGGATTGGATCCTCTGGCGGATGGCCCCGGAGCGCTTGCGGGCCGCCTTTGGCATTGAGCGCGCCGAAATCCTCTGGGTATCGCGCGACCTGCGGGAGCACGAGTACGCCCTGCCGCTGCTGCCGGTCTATTACCTCGAGCGCCGGGACGGGGACCGGATCCTGCGGGCGATGGTGAACGGGCAGACCGGCAAAGCGGCGGCGCTGACCATCGACGGGCGGGGCGCCGAAACCCTGTGCACCCTTCTCCCCGAGGGCTGGCCGCGCCTCTCGCCCGAGCGCACGATTCTCTCGCCGCCGATTCCCGTGCGCTATATCCGGTCGCCGTTCCTGCACC
>JAFSWT010000033.1 GCA_017444395.1 Schwartzia sp. (in: firmicutes)
GCGGCGGCGTTTACGCCGAAGACAAAGGCAATTTTGATCGAGAGCCCCGCGAACCCGCTGCTGACCGTCACCGATATCGCGGCAGCGGCAAAAATCGCCCATGAGCACGGGGCCACGGTTATCGTCGATAATACCTTCATGACGCCGTACCTGCAGCGGCCGCTGGAGCTCGGCGCCGACATCGTGCTGCACAGCGCCACGAAGTACCTCGGCGGTCACAGCGACCTCGTGGCCGGCCTCGTCGTTGTCAAGGACAAGGCGCTGGCGGAACGCCTCGCTTTTATCCAGAATTCCACCGGCGGCGTGCTCGCCCCCTTCGATTCCTTCCTGCTGATTCGCGGCATCCGCACCCTCGCCGTCCGCATGGACCGGCACACGGCCAATGCCGAAAAGATTGCCCGCCATCTCGCCGCCCATCCCGCCGTCAAAAAGGTTTATTACCCGGGCCTTGAAACGGCGCCGGGCTATGATGTGCAACGGAAACAGGCGAAAAACGGCGGCGCCATGGTATCCTTCGAGCTGGCCCCGGAACATGACATCCGTAAATTTTTCCCCGCCCTTCGCGTTGTGACGCTGGCCGAGAGCCTCGGTGGCGTCGAAAGCCTCGTCTGCCACCCGGCAACGATGACGCACGCCGCCATCCCGAAGGAAACGAGGGAGGCCATCGGCATCACCGACGGGCTGATCCGCCTGTCCGTCGGCATCGAGGACGCCGATGACCTGATTCGCGATATTGACGCGGCAATTGCGGAGGTGAATTGATATGCGATACTATGCATCCATGCAGGAATTGATTGGCCATACACCGCTGGTGGAACTGACGCACGTGGACGTGCCGGCGGGGGCGCGCTTCTTTGCCAAGCTGGAGCTTTGGAATCCCGGCGGCAGCGCCAAGGACCGCATCGGCCGGTCGATGATTGCTGACGCCGAAAAGAGCGGCCGGTTGAAGCCCGGCGGCACCATCATCGAGGGCACGGCGGGCAACACCGGCCTCGGCATCGCCTTCGCCGCGCTGAACAAGGGCTACCGCGTGATCTTCGTCGTGCCGGAGAAATTCTCGGTGGAAAAGCAGACGTTGATGAAGGCCCTCGGCGCCGAAATCGTCTCGACGCCGCGCTCCGGCGGCATGCTGATGGCGGAGGCGAAAGCCGAGGAGCTGGCGGCCTCGATTCCCGGCGCCATCACCATGCGGCAGTTCAAGAACCCGGCCAACCCGCGTGCCCATTACGAGACAACGGGGCCGGAGCTTTACGAAGACCTTGACGGGAAGATTGACTGGCTCGTCTGCGGCGCCGGCAGCGGCGGCACCTTCTCCGGCATCATGAAATACCTGAAGGAAAAGGATTCCGCCATCCAGGGTGTGCTGGCCGATCCCATCGGCTCGACGCTGGGCGGCGGCGAGCACGGCGACTACGAGATTGAGGGAATCGGCAACGACTTCGTGGCCGAAACGATGGATATGTCCTTCGTCGATCAAGTCATCAAGGTCAGCGACGACGAAGCCTTCGCCGGCGTCAAGCGGCTGGCGGCGAAAGAGGGCATCTTTGCCGGCTCGTCCTCGGGCGCGACGCTGGCGGCGGCGGAAAAGCTGGCGGCCGGCGGCGCGAAGGGAAACATCGTGCTGGTCTTCGCCGACCGCGCCGAACGGTATTTCTCGAAGCATATCCTTTCATGAACACCTCGGCGTCGCGGAACCCATTCCGGAAAGCACCGGCTCTTCCCCCGTTTTGACGGCCGCAAAGCGAATGGCATCGTCTCGGCCCGGCTGTGGCATGGCTGGAAAACATGCTTGCGGAGGAGGCCTGAAATGGTTTCCATCCTTGTGGGAATGTCCGGCGGCTGGACAGCACCGTAGCATCGCATCAATTAAAAGGAGGCTGTCGCACGTCAAACCGTGCGGCAGCCTCCTTTTTGTACGGCGCGCCAGGGATTCCCGGGGCGCTGTTCCTTGCCGTCTGTCTGTTTTCTTATGGCCCGGCTATTTCATCAGCCGGGCCATGTTTTCCGCGATGGTGTTGTCAATCTCGTCCAACAGCGCGAAGCGTTTGCGGTAAACGGCGCGCTTGCGGACGGGGACCTCCTCCATCGTCTTCCGGGGCTCGGTGAGGGGAAGGGCATCGAAGCGGCCGTCCTCCGTCTTCCAGCCGCCGGCCTCCATCCAGAAGTCGCTGAAGCTCGTCTTGAGCTTGCGATCCATCCGCAGGTGGTTGTTGGCGTAGTAACCTTCGTTGGTGACGGCGTAGATGCGGCCGATACCCAGCGCCCGCGCCACCGCCTGGGTGGCGTAGAGGATGAGGTTCTTGGTGCGGTAGGCGTGACATTCCTTGGTGATCCGCTTGATTACCTCCCTGGCATCGGCCATGTTCGGCCCCTGCATGGCGCCAATCCAGAGGGCCCATTCGCTGTCCCGGACATGATCACGGGCAATCCAGAAAATCATCTGGTAGAGGGACGATGTCCCCAGCCGCAGGATGACGGACAGGATGCCCTCCTTGCGCTGGCCGGGTTCGTAGAACAGCACCAGCCGCAAAGGCGGCGCCTCTCCCCGGTCCATCTGCCAAAGGAGCTGCTCCTCTTCCCGGTAGATGTCCGTCAAAACTTCGGGCCGCAGGCGCTCCGCCAGGAAGGCCATGTGCTCCTCCACCAACCGGGCCCGTTCGTCAAAGGTGGAGCCGTTGTAAAAGAAGGCCCGCGTCGGCTGCTCATAGACGAAGGGATAAATGTCGGCAATCTCCGCCAAAAGCGGCGTCTGGTGGAAATAGTCGTCCAGCGCCTCCAGACGGCCGCGGTTCAGATAGCAACGGGCGACGAAGACCAGCATTCGCCGGGCCTCCCGGGATTTCCTGACATCGTATATCTTCTTGCCGAGGGTGATGAAACTCTGGCGCATAGGGGCCTCCGATTCTTTGGAATTGCGGCCGCGTCGGCAAACGCGCCGTCAGCGGGACGGCGGTGGGTTTTCCCGCAGCAGACGGCCGAAGGCGTCGATTGTCTCGTCCAGCGTAATCAGCCGCATGCAGACGTTGTCGAAGCCGCAGGGGTTGCCGTAACCCACGGCGTCGCAGGGCGTGCAGGGCTGCGGGTGTTGCAGGGTGATGCACTTGTGGCGGGGGGCCCACTTCGCCGGGGAGCCGGGTCCGTAGAAGGCGAGGCAGGGGAGCCCTACGGCGGTAGCCACATGGAGCGGGGCGCTGCAACTGCCGACGAAGCAGTCCGCCCGCCGCAACAGTTCCGCCGTCTCGGTGATGCGGAGCTTTCCCCTGAGGTCGAGGGCGTTTTCCGGCACCGGGAACCCGCGCCCGGCCTCTTCCGGACCGCCGATGATGAAAAACCGGGCCTGATACTTTTGCGTCAGCGTCGCCATGAACGCCTCATAGCGGTCCACGGCCCAGTCCTTCATCGTTGTGGAGCTGAAAGGGGCGATGGCGACGCGCAGGCCGTCCGCCGGGAAATCCCGCAGGGCCTCGTCCACCGCCGCCTTGTCCTGGGGTGTGGCGTCAGCCACATAGAGATGCGAGAGGTCGCCTTTGAGCTCCAGGCCGATGGCTCGCCGCATGATGTCGGCCAGATGCTCGGCGAAGTACATCTTCTCGTGGTCCGGGTTGCGGTCCACGGCGTGCGTCATGAAGAGCTTTCGCTTATGGGCGATGCCGGCCCGCACCGGGATGCGGGCGAAGAACGGGATGACGGCGCTGCGGTACTTGAAATCGAGGCACATGGCGACGTCGAATCGCCAGAGCCGGCGGATGACGGGCAGCATCGGCATCCCCTTCGTATAGACCACCATGTCGTCGATGAACGGCAGACGGCAGAGGTCGGCGGCGAAAGGGGCGCAGAGGAACGCCAGACGGCTCCCGGGAAATGTTTCCCGCACCGCCTTGGCAAAGCCGGTGGTGAGGATGACGTCGCCGAGGGCGTTCTGGGCCAGCAGCAAAATCTTGTCGAATTTCATGGGTTCGCCCTTTCTCGCTTCGTTTTCTTCGTATAACGGAGTACGCACAGAACGTGTTGGCCCCGGTTGCCCTCATGAAAGCAGGTGTTGCCAGCCGTTTGCCAGCCAAAGCCGTGCCCGTTGCCGCCACAGGGGGTGGCGCTTTTCCGGCCGGGGCTGGGGCATGGGAGCGTCACGGTAGGCCGTTTCCCCGAGGACGCGGTAGTATTCATCGTTGAAGCCGGACGTCAGTGGGTATTCCCAGGGTTTGGCTCCGCCGGCGTAATGCAGGATCGCGATGTCCCGGCGGGCGTCGAGGGCGGCGCGCCGCAGTTCGCTCTGCCGCAGCACCTTGGAAAAGAGCTGCCAGACCGGCGGAATGACGTTCCAGCGAAGGGGCAGCGCCTGCCAGCGGCCGCGAAACAGCGCGTTCAAAGCGTCCTGATCGTGGTGGGGGTAATGGTGCTCCGCCGCCAGCGCCCGCGCCCGGCCCCCCAGGTCTTCGCCCCGCCATTGGGCGAGGTCCGCCAGGAGGACGCCGGAGTTGAAATAGGGCTCCCGCGGCCCGAGGCCGAGGACCGCCGCTTTTTCCCGCCGCGTCCGGGCCGAGGCCATGATGCCGAAGTCCGGCACCGCGCCCAGCGGCCGGCCGCCGAGACCGGACGTCCAGAGCTTTCCGATGTCGTCCCGGACCAGCAGGTCGCCGTCGAGGTAAATGACGCGCTCCACCTGCGGCGGCAGAAGCTCCGCCATGGCGAGGCGCAGATAGGCGGCCCGGCTCAGATGGGCGCTGACATAGAAATCCTCCGCCGTGGCCGGGGGCGTCAGGAAAACGGCCCGGCTGCGGCGGCTTTCGGCCGTGGCGGCAATTTTCCGCCGGGCGTCGGCGGAGAGACCGCCGTCGATGATGTAAGTGGTCACGCATTCCGGCCGCGCCGTGCGGAGCAAAGCCGACATCATGGCCACCGCCGTGTGCTGGGCATAGCCCTCATCGGCGGCGAAGAGCAGGGAAATCCGGGATTCATCCATGGCGTCCCCCGTCTGTCAGCCGGCGGCCAGCCGGGGCCCGTCGCCGGAAAGCTCTTTCACGACGAGGTCCAAAAGGCTGCCGCCCTCATAACGCACGCCCCGCACCCCGGCCCGTTCGGCGCACTCCACATCCCGGGGGGCGTCGCCGATGAGCAGCGACGCGTTCCGGTCGATATCGTAGTCGCGGCAGGCTGCCTCGATGAGGCCGGGCTTGGGCTTGCGGCAATCGCAGACTTTCGCGTAGGCGGGCAGCGGACCGTCCGGCAGGTGCGGGCAGTAGTAGAAGGCGTCGATATGGGCGCCGAAGCGCTTCAAATCCTCATTCATCCAGTTGTGGAGGCGCCCAACGTCTTCCTCGGGGAAATAGCCCCGGGCGACGCCGCTCTGGTTGGTGACGACGATGACGAGGTAGCCGTGGTCGTTGGCCCAGCGCACGGCCTCCGGCGCTCCGGGCAGCCAGATGAAGTCCTCGATGCGGTGCAGGAAATCGGTATCGACGTTCAGGGTACCGTCCCGGTCGAGGAACAGGGCTTTACCGGCCATAGGAGAAGTACCCGCCGGCGTCGAGAAAGTCGCAGTATTCCTTCACCGCGTCCCGCATATCGTAGAAGCCGCCGTCGTAGCCCGCCGCCAGGAGCCGTGCCGTATCGGCCTCGGTAAAGGACTGGTACTTGCCCTTCAGCACTTCCGGGAAAGCGCGGTACTCGATGGCCCCCATCCCGAGGGCGTCGATGACGGCCTGCGCCGCCTCGTTGTAAGTGTGCGCCGTTCCGGTACCGCAGTTGAAGATGCCGTTGGGCCCCTTTTCCCGCCAGAACCACAGATTGACTTTCACCACATCCTTGACGTAGATGAAGTCGCGGCGCTGCTCGCCGGGACCGTAGCCGTCGTAGCCCTCAAAAAGCCGCGCCGTTCCGTCCTCCTTGATCTGGTTGTAAAGCTGATAGAAAATCGAGGCCATCTTGCCCTTGTGCTGCTCCTGGGGGCCATAGACGTTGAAATAGCGAAGCCCTACCACGCGGCTGTGGGCCTCGGGCAAAATCTGACGTACATAGCGGTCAAAGGCCAGCTTCGAGTAGGCATAGGGATTCAGCGCGTCCTCGCAGTCATCCCCCTCGGTGAAGCCGTTGGCCCCGGCGCCGTATGTCGAGGCCGAGGAGGCGTAGAGGAACGGAATCCGGTGTTCCAGACAGTAGTGGAGCATGGCCTTGGAATACTCGTAGTTGACGCTCATCATGTAGTTGACGTCGTATTCCATCGTATCGGAGCAGGCGCCCTCATGGAAGATGGCGTCCACGTCCGTGCCGTCGAAGTCGTCGTTCTCGACGCTTTCGAGGAAATCGTCCTTGTAGCGGTAATCGAGGAATTTCAAACCGCGGAGGTTCTTGTAGTTCTGGCCGTCCTTGAGGTCATCGACGATCAGGATGTCGTCGCGCCCCTGACGGTTGAGTTCCTTGACGAGATTGCTGCCGATGAAGCCGGCGCCGCCGGTTACGATGATCATTTCTCATTCCCCTTCCTGCTCAGGGCGATCCACTGCAGGGCGATCGCCAGCGAAAACCAATAGCATTTGGAAACCACCACGGTCCCCAGGTTGTACTCGGTGAGTCCCTGGAGCATGACGCCGAGGACGATGGCGAAAAAGACGAGATAGGCCGTCTGCCGCGTCCGCAGCCAGCCGGAAAGGCCGAAAACCATGAAGTATCCCCACATGGCCATGAAGGTGATGAAGCCCAGTGCTCCGCGCTCCGCCAGCATCTGCATGACGTTGCTGTGGGCATGGCCCTGGCGCCGTTCTTTGGCCTCGGGCAGGATGTACTCGGTCTTG
Organism: Schwartzia sp. (in: firmicutes); assembly: GCA_017444395.1. Taxonomy (GTDB): domain Bacteria; phylum Bacillota; class Negativicutes; order Selenomonadales; family Selenomonadaceae; genus RGIG3544. Next base: position 6,789 of record JAFSWT010000033.1, read on the forward strand.
TAGGCCTTGGAGTAATGGCCGACGCCGATGCCAAGCAGCGGATGGTCCTCAAACATATGCCAGGCGCTCTTCCACATCAGGACGCGTTCGGAGTTGGACTGAAAATTCGCCTGCCCCAGCGTGGCCAGCCGGGCGCGGAAGGAGGGAACGGCGGCGAATATCACCGTCCCTAAAAGGAGCGCCGTCAGGATGCCGGCAAAATACCGCTTCCGGTCTTTCACCACGAAGGCCAGCGTGACCGGCGTCGTGACGGCCACGGCCAGCCAGGCGCCCCGGGTGCCGTTGAAAAGCAGGGCGGCAACGGCGGCCAGCAGCATGACCGGCATCAGCGGGAAGAAGCGGCCCCCGGCCCGCCGCACCGTTGCCAGAAAGAGCACCGGGATCACTGCCGAGAGAAGCCCCGCCTGGGCCATGGGGCTGATGACGCCGTGGAAGCGCTGCCCCATCGTATTCGCCGCCCAAAGTCCCTGCCCGATGGTGATGAGGTTGTTGATGAAAACGGACAGCAAAAACAGCGAAACCAAAAGCCAGAGCCGCTGCTTGTCCCGGACCCAGAGCAGGGTGATGGCAAAGGGCAGCATCCGGTAGATATTGTAGTTCAGGAAAATCATGAAGCCCTTGGCAAACTCCGGCGAACCCAACGTGGCCAGAAACGCCACCGCGATGAAGGCGCCGATGCAGGCAAAGATGCCGCGATCGATGCGGACCACGGCGCGCCAGTCCACCCCGCCCAGATAAAGACGGTAGAGGAACAGCGGGCAGATGAGGCCGAGGGCCACATTGGTCAGCCCGTTGGACAGGCTGCAGAAAAAGGAAAAGGCGCAGAGCAGGTTGAACATCCATCGCTCCAAACGCTCGATACGGGCACTTTTTGTCAATCGATCCCCTCCCGGAAAGCGCTTTCAGAGAAAGCGCCGGATTCAGGTGACGATTCCCGGAGGACCTCACCAGGCAGTCTTGAGCGCCGCCAAGAGCTCCTCGCGGCTCACGGCGTAGGTGCCGAGCTTTGCCACCACGATGCTGGCGGCGAGATTGGAGAGCCAGGCTGCCGCTGCCGGAGGCAGTCCCCCGGCCAGTGCCAGTGCAAAAGCGGCAATCACGGTATCGCCGGCGCCGGACACGTCGAAGACCTCCTGGGCCTTCGTGGGCAGATGCACGGCGAGGCGGGGGCGGATCAGCGACATGCCGCACTCGGACCGGGTGGCCAGCATCCCCCGGATGCGGAACTTCTTCATGGCGTAGCGGGCCGCTTTCCATACCGGCTCGTCTTCGTTGGGCACCGGCGCCGGCTGGACTTCGTTGAGCTCCTTGAGGTTTGGCGTGATGTAGTCAGCCCCGGCGTAGCGGTTCCAGTCCCGCCCCTTGGGATCGACGATCACCGGCACGTCCCGCCGGGCCGCTTCGCCGATGACGGCGGCGCAGACCTCGCCGGTCACGACGCCCTTGCCGTAGTCGGAAATGATGACGGCATCGAGGCCGGCGTTGAAACGGGCTTTGGTCTCCTTTAAGAGCCGCGCCGCGTCACGCCCCGCCAGCGGGCGGGCATCCTCGAAATCCAGCCGCATCATCTGCTGGTGGCCGCCAATCACGCGTACCTTCGTCGTCGTCGGCGCCGCCGTCCGGATCAGTCCCCCGGTGTGGACGCCCTGCTCCTCCAGTTGCTTCACCAGGCTTTCGCCGTGGTAATCGTCGCCGATGACGCCGCTGATCCAGACCTGCGCCCCCAGCCGGGCCAGATTGTGAACCACATTGGCGGCGCCGCCCATCGTCTCCTTCTGCCGCAGAACCCGCGTCACCGGCACCGGCGCCTCGGGCGATATGCGCGTGACCTCGCCGTAGAAATACTTGTCCAGCATGACGTCGCCCGCCACCAGCAGGCGGCGGCTACGGGTGCCGCTGTCAACGAAATCCAGCACCTGCGCCCGGTCCAATGTATTCCTGGTTCGCGTCATGGCAGTCTTCTCCTCCGGCGGCATCAGCCGCGATAATTTCTTTACAGCTCCCTATAATTCTACAATACGGCATTGATATTGTCCATACACCCGGGGGAGATGGCCCACCTGATCCTCATAGGCGGCCAGCAGCCGGTCAACGTGCTCCATGACCACCGCCGGCGGGATGTGCTTCATGCATCCGAGGTGGTCGTCGCCTTTTTTGGGGCAGATATGGATGCCGCAGGGATGGCAGGGCTCCGGCGTCTTAATCAGCACGTCCCTGGCGTCGTAGGGATAGAAGCCCGGCACCGGCGAGGCGCCGAACATCGTCACGATGGGCACGTTCATGGCGACGCCCACGTGCATCGGCCCCGAATCGGTGGTCAGGAACAAGACGCAGCGTTTCAGCATGGCGGCCAGTACGCCGAGGGAAATCTTCCCGGTGAAGACGCGGACGGCGTCGCTGTCGCCGCGCTTCATCTGCCCGCGGCACTCCGCCACCAGCGCCTCATCCATGGGCCCGCCGAAGAAGGCGATGCCGTAGCCCCGGTCCGCCAGCGCGTCGGCGCATTGGGCGAAGTATTCGCTCAGCCAGCGCTTCGTGGGCCAGCTGGCCCCGATGTTGAAGGCCACCACCCGCTGCCCGGCGGGGAAATTTTCCGCCCAGAGGCGGGCGGCCTCCTTGTCGGCCCCGGGGGGCAGCTCCATCTCGAGGCCCCCGTCGTCGATTTTCGTCACCCCGCAGGCCTTTATCAGCACCTCGAAGTGGGAATGGATCTGGTGCATGACGGCCTTCTTGTTCGGCAGCACCATGTCAAAGAACAGCGAAAAGCCGGGCTTGGCGTAGCAGACGATGCGCTTCGCCCCCGAGAAGGCGGCCAGCGCCGAGGCCCGCTCGTTGCGGTGCAGATTGATGACCAGGTCGAACTTTTTGGCCCGCACCTTGCCGATGAAGCGCAGAAACGCCGGCAGCCGGTCATCGGCCCCCTTCTTGTCGATCAGCAGGCATTCGTCGATATGGGGATTGTACTGCACCAGGTCGGCCAGCTTCTTGTCCGCCAAGAGCGTCAGCCGGGCCGCCGGGTAGTTCGCCCGCAGCGTCCGCAGGACCGGCGTCACCAGCATCAGGTCGCCGATGTGCATGAGATTGATCACGAGAATGTTCTGGTACATGGATTTTCCTTTATGAATGGCGCGGACTAGGCGCCGTATTTCAGCTTCAGGTATTTCACCATCGTGTAGCCCCCGGCCAGCAGCGACATGACGAGGCCCAGAAAGCCCTCCCGGAAGCCCTGCCGCAGGACGTAGGAGCGGAAAAAGGCGAAAAACGAATGGGAGAGGATAGCCCCGCCGCCGACAGTACGCCCCCGGGCGCGCATCTCGTCTGCCGCCAGCGTCGTGTAGCGGTTGAACTTGGCGAAGTAATCGCTCCAGCGGGTATAGGTGTAGTGCAGCATCCCCGCCCGCAGCCGCCGTACCGGCAACTCCACCCGGGCCACCTCGTGGACGATGCCCTCCCAGCGCACCGCGGTCCGTGGAAAAAGCCGCAGCGACCAGTCGGGCCGGTGAGGACCGTAGCGCATACGCTGACCGAAGACCACGTTTTGACGCTCGATCTCGTAGCAGGCCACCGGCCCCGCCGCCATGACGGCCCGGATTTCCGGCCCGATTTCCGGCGACAGCCGCTCGTCGGCGTCGAGGTAGAGCACCCAGTCCGTCGTCGTCTGCGTCAGGGCGTAGTTGCGCTGGGCGGCGAAGCCCTCGGTCATCGGATGATCGACGACCCGCGCCCCTTTTTCCCGGGCGATGTCCGGCGTGCCGTCTTCGCTGCCGGAGTCCACGACCAGCACCTCGTCGGCAAAGGCCGCCGTCGCCAGGCAATCAGCGATGTTTTCCGCCTCGTTCCGGGCCAGGATGATGACCGCCAGCGTCTTCATGGCGTTTCCTCCTCCACTGCCCGGATGATGTCCCGGGCCGTCGTATTGCCGACGCAGGCGTAGCTGTGCTGGCACTTCCCCCGGCCCCAGCAGGGCGAGCAGCCGGGCTGATGATAGAGAATCGTATCGTGTTCGCCCCGGGGCCCCCAGACCACAGGATCCGTCGGCCCGAAAACCGCCACGGTGCGGCAGCCTACCGCCTGGGCTACGTGCAGCGGTCCGGTGTCAACGGTGATGAGGCAGTCGGCACCGGCCAGAAATACCGCCAGCTCCGGCAATGTGAGGTCGCCGCCCAGCACGTTGGCCGGCGGCAGTCCCGCCAGCCGGGCGATTTCCATGAGCCGGTCCCGCTCTGCCGGACCGCCGATCAGGAAAATCGGCCGCCGTTGACTGAAATGACGCACCAGATGGGCGGCGGTGGTCAGCGTCAGGTCCTTGCGCTCGTAGCTGCCGAGGGGGCAAAGGGCCAGATAGCCCCGCTCCGGGATATGGTGTGCCGCCCGCTTCGCCGCCAGGCTCTCCCGCGCTTCGTCGGGCGGCGTCAGGATCAGCGACGTATCCTCCGTGCCGATACCCAGCGGCATCAGCACTTCCAGATGATTCAGCGTCTCGTGGCGGATGCCCTGGCGTTGGGAGGAAGCCACGATATTCAGGAACAGCCCCGCGTGCTGGGCGTCGTAGCCGAGACGGTGCGGGATGCCCGCCATCCGGGCCACCACCGCCCCCCGCAGGGCGAAATTCATGCAGACGGCGAGGTCAAAGCCGCGCTGGCGCAGCCGCTTCGCCGCCCGCCACATCCCCGGCACGCCCCGGTCGTTCCCCCGCTTGTCATAGGGAATGACCTCGTCCACGTAGGGATTCATCGCCGCCACCGGCGCTGTCAGGGGAATCGTCATCATGGCGAGGTGCGCCCCGGGATATGCCTCTTTCAGTGCCCGCGTCACCGGCGTCGCCAGGATCACGTCGCCGATGAACGCCAGATCGATGACCACGATCCGCTTCGTCTCCGGCCGCTCTGCCATGCTGCTCCCCTCCCTTCGCCCGTCTTGTCGGGCGTTTCTCTCATATTATAGCATACTTTTCCGCTTTTTCCCGCCGCCTTTGGCAAAGAACCGCCGGTTTTCCGCCCTGTCTCACGTTCGTGTCAAAAGCTCCGGGTGACGGGCCAGCCAGCCGGACAATTCCCGCCAGCCGTCGCGTTCCGCCTGCCAGCGGCCGTCGTCGGGGCGTGGCGGCTCGCCGTCCGCCGGCCACAGCGGCTGATGACAGGCGTCGCCGAAGTTCCCAACCCGGCGCGGTGTCAGCCAGTGATACGGCGTCACGATATGATCGATGGGCTCCGTCAGCGGCGGGAAAAGCGACAGATACTCATGCCCCGCCGGCGCCAGAAGCTCCATCAGCGTCGGCAGGATGTTCATGTGGCTGCCGATGGTGTTGCCGGCAAACTGGTCCGGCGCCAACTCCGGGTGATGGATGGCGAAATAGGTCGCGGCCTGCTCCCGCACCGTGGGCCCGGGCCGGTTCACGATGCCGTCCTCGAAGGGAATGAGCCGCATGGTGTGGTCACCGGTCACCAGGAACAGGCTGTCCGGATAAAGAGCCTTCATCTGGCTGACGAACCGGAACAGCGCCCAGTCGGCGTACCAGTAGCACCCGAGCCGCCGCTGGGCCATGGCGTCCGCCTTCACCCGGTCCGGGGCCTCCGGCATGACGCTCTCCGTCGTGTAGCCGTAGTCCGCCACCGGGATCGTATAGGGGCCGTGGTTGGCGGTGGTGTAGAGAAGATGCAGCGCCGGCCCCTCGTCCTCCATCGCGGGGATGCGGCGGGCCGCTTCCTCCAGGAACAGGTGGTCATAGACGCCCAGCCAGGTCCGCGGTGCTTTCGGCCCGCAGATGTCCGGTCCGCCATAGGCGGCGTCGAAGCCCGCCGCCGGCAGGAAATGCTGGAGGCTGGCCCAGTTCAGCGCCCCACCGTACCAGAAAACGCAGCGGTAGCCCAGCGATTTGAGCTGCCGGGCCAGCGCCGTGGGCGGCGCCCCGTGCCAGAAATCCTCCCGCTCGTTGAGCTCCAGATTGGCGTCGTAAATGCCCAGCAACTGGGCCACCAGGGACGTCTGGGACAGTGTTCCCCCCGCCAGGAAATGGACCGGGGAAAAGGTATGCGGGTCCTCAGCGAAGCGCCGCCCCCCTTCGGCGATGTGCAGGCATTCGTAGGGCGCGTCCAACGGAGCCTGCTCGTAACTTTCCGCCAGCAGATAAAAAATATGGCGGGGCGGCGTGATGCGCGCCCCCCGGGCTCGCCGCCGGAACGCCAGCAGCGGCGACGGCAGCGCCCGCCAGTCCGGTGACGGCATGACGCTGTCCATCCGGGACGCCGCGTCTTCGTCGCTGTGGGTAAGCAGCTCGTTCATCGGGTGTTTCCAAACGATTTCCAACGCCACCAGATCGTCCACGGTGGCCTTGGCCAGAAAGATATCCGCCTTGACCACCGGCGGTATCTCGTCCCACTCCGGCTTGTCGGCGTGGCGGAAGGTGCCCCCGAAGCGGCAGTAGTAGAAAAGCGCGACCGCCGCCAGCACGACGGCGAAGTTGAAAGCGTAGCCGGCCGCTCCGTCTAGCGCCGGATACGGCAGGCGCGGTGTCGCCAGCCAAAGCTGTGTCAGGTACAGTGTCCCCGCCAGGAACGGGACGTAACTCAGCAGAATCCAAAGCCCGTGATTCTGATGGAAAAAGATGTCCAGCAGATTCTTCTTGTCGGCGTGCTTGCCCATCCAGAGCAGGTGATTGTAAATGTCGCGGTAATGATAGTAGAACAGCAGCTTGCCCCAAAAGGCCGTGTAAAGAACGACCAGATAAACGCCGAGGCCGGCCAGCCGCGCCGTATCCCCGGCCGCGTACCAGCCGGGAAAAAACGCCCCCGGCAGCGACACAAAGAGCGCCCCCGCCGCCAGCACATAGGCGTTCCAATCCATGCCCCACCAGAAACCGTAGCGGAAGCAGTGCCAGAACTTCGCGCCCTGTCCTTTCAGCGACGTATAGGGGCCGAAAGCGGCGATGAAGATCGCCCGGAACAGGGCGCAGACCACCGGCGCCACGCAGAGCAGCTTGATATCCTGTTGCAGGCCGTAAAAGAAATATGAAAACAAACGGTTCCCTCCCCCGCGCCGGGAAACGGCAACATACCGGCGGCGAAATCCGGCCTGTCCTCAAAAGCGCCGGTGCTGCTCCCAGTTCCAGGCGTCCCGCAGGATGACAGGAAGTTCGCTGCGGACCGGCTCCCAGCCCAGCACCTTCCGGGCCTTTTCGTTCGATGCGATCAGGGATGCCGGGTCCCCGGGGCGCCGCGCCGCGACCTCATAGGGCACCGGATGGCCCGTGACGCGCCCGGCCTCGGCGATGAGCTCCAGCACCGTCGCCCCCTCGCTGCTGCCGAGGTTGAAGCACGACGTCCCGCCCTGCTCCGCCACATAGCGCAGCCCCAGATAATGCGCCGCCGCCAGATCCTCCACATGGACGTAATCCCGGACGCAGCTCCCGTCCCGGGTATCGTAATCGTTGCCGAACACCTTCAGCGGCTTACCCGACAGCGCTGCCCGCAGCACCAGCGGAATCAGATGATGCTCCACCGCCCGCGCCTCGCCGATGGCCCCGTCCGGCGCGTCCCCGGCGGCGTTGAAATAGCGGAAGGAACAGGACGCCAGCCCATAGGCCCGGCCATAGTCCGCCAGCATCTGCTCCCCGATGCGCTTCGACGTCCCGTAGGGATTGATGGGCGCCGTGGGATGGGCCTCGTCCATCGGCACATAAGACGGCTCGCCGTACACCGCCGCCGACGAGGAAAAGACGATCCTCCGCACGTCATGAGCCACCATGGCGTCCAGCAGCGTCTTCATCTTCACCACGTTGTTGTCGTAATACTTTGCCGGCTCCGCCACCGACTCGGCGACGTCGATGAAACCGGCAAAATGCATCACGGCGTCGAACCGCTCCGCCGCCAGCAGCGAATCCAAAAGCGCCCGGTCGCCGAAATCCCCCCGGACCAGCCGCCCGGCCAGCACCGCCTCGGCATGGCCGCTGGAAAGATCGTCCAGCACCACCGTCTCCGCCCCCTGCGCCGCCAGATAGCGGTTGCAGTGACTCCCGATATACCCGGCCCCGCCGGTAATCAAAACCTTCATTGGAAAAGCCTCCTCCGGCGCCGGACAGAACCGCCCCGGGCGCCCGTTTCGTATCGGTAACGTCCCTAATTATAACATAGTATGTCACTGCTTGCCATGAAATCTTGGGAAAACAGGACGCCGGGAGAAAAAGCGATGCCCCCGCGCCGCGTTTGGCGGGCGGGGGCATATACAAGTTCAAATCAACCATGCAACGCGAGGTATTCTTCCGGCGTAATTGCCTTGACGTGAGCATGGACAAAATCGGAGACATTCCTCGTCAGGATATAGTCCGCATGAACCGTCCGGGCGCACTCGTCCTGCAGGCAATCCTCGAAGTCCTTGAACGCTGCGTTGTCAATGGCACGCATCACTTCATTATGCCCTGCGCTGCACACAGTCAATATATTGCAGACATCGCTGATTTTTTCACGCTTCGTGCAATCATTATAGTTTCGCAAAACATA
>JAFSWT010000034.1 GCA_017444395.1 Schwartzia sp. (in: firmicutes)
CGGAAAGGATGACCAGCTGGTCGGCGTCCACCAGCGCGGCCACGATGGCGGATAGGTTGTCGTTGTCGCAGATTTTCAGCTCGTCCACCGAGACGGCGTCGTTCTCGTTGACCACCGGCACGACGCCCATGGCCAGCAGCGCCAGCAAAGCGTTGCGGGAGTTCGTGTACTGGTTGTGGCGCACCGAGTTTTCCTTCGTCAGCAGCACCTGTCCCACCGTCTGGCCGTACTCGGAGAACAATGTCTCGTAGATGTGCATGAGGACGCCCTGACCGACGGCCGCCAATGCCTGCCGCTCCGGCACGCCCTTGGGCTTCTCGGTCAGGCCCAGATGGTTGACACCGGTGGCGATGGCGCCGGAGGAGACCAGGATGATTTCCCGGCCCTGATTGCGCAGGTCCGCCAACTCGCGCACCAGCTTTTCCATGCGGCCGAGGTTCATCTTGCCGCCGGGGTAGGTGATGGTGCTGGTGCCGACCTTCACCACGATGCGATGGGCTTCTTTCAGCCGGGCCCGGTGATCCATGCGCTGCGCTCCCTTCGTCACGGCAGTTCGATGCGGGGTTTCTCGGTGTTGCGCTTCCAGAGAAGGCCGTTGCGGCCGATGAGTTGCACGAGGTCAGCGTCCAGTCGTTCCGCCAGTTTGCCTATGGCGTCCGCCGGCTCCTCGGGCGCGTTCTTCTGCACCCGGACCTTGATGAGCTCGTGTTTGGTGATGGCATCCCGGGCCGCCTGCGTTACCGTGGGGGTGACGCCTTCGTGGCCGACGCTGACGATGGGGTCTTCTTTGGCGCCCAGGGCCCGCAGGAAACGCTTCTGCTTGCCGGTCAATGTGGTTTGTATCAAGATAGTGCTCCTTTTCGCTCTGACAGGGAAGTCTCCCGGTTCAATCCCGGAACTCGAACTCCATTTCGCCGATGTGGACGGTGTCGCCTTCCTTGATGCCGCGTTTCTTCAGCCGGGCGTCGATGCCCTTCATGCGCCAGATGTACTGGAACCGGCGCAGGGCCTCGTCGTTGCCGAAATTCGTCATGGCCACGAGCTTTTCCAGCGCCTTGCCGTGAACGATGAAGTCGCCGGCGTCGTTGCGGCTGATGGTGACGTTGTCCGGGTCCTCGTCCTGGTTGGCGTCATAGACCTTGATGCCGTCGTCCGGTTCTTCCTCCGGCGGCTCGACGTACTCCTCCAGCGCCTGAGCAGTCCGGGCGACGAGCTCTTTGAGTCCCTCTTTCGTTGCCGCCGAGACGGCGAGAAGGGGGATGCCCTCTTTGGCGGCCAAAGTCTCAAGGCGCGGCAGGTTCTCCGCCGCTCCCGGCAGGTCCATCTTGTTCGCTACCAGAATCTGCGGCCGGCGGGCGATTTTGGCGCTGTACTTTTCCAGCTCGGCGTTGATGCGGTGATAGTCCTCCACCGGGTCCCGCCCCTCGATGCCGGAGGCGTCCACGATGTGCAGGATAACCCGGGTGCGCTCCACATGGCGCAGGAAATCGTAGCCGAGGCCGGCGCCGTCCGCCGCCCCCTCAATGAGGCCGGGAATGTCGGCCATGACGAAGCTCTTTTCCTCGTCCACCGCCACTACGCCCAGCACTGGCGTCAGCGTCGTGAAGTGATACTCGGCGATCTCCGGCCGGGCGGCGGAGACGCTGGCGATGATGCTGGACTTGCCGACGCTGGGATAGCCGACGAGGCCGACGTCCGCCAGCAGTTTCAGCTCCAGCAACAGGCTGCGGCTCTCCCCCGGCTCGCCGAGCTCGGCAAAGGAAGGGGCCCGGTTGCGGCTGGAGGCGAATTTCGCGTTGCCCCGGCCGCCACGGCCACCGCGGGCAATGACGGCCCGCTGCCCAGCCTCCGTCATGTCCGCCAGTGTCTCCCCGGTCTCGGCGTCCTTGACCAGCGTTCCCGGCGGGACTTTGACCAGGCAGGGCGGGGCGTTCTTGCCAAACTGGTTCTTGATGTCGCCGTTCTCGCCGTTCTCGCCCTTGAACTTCCGGTGGTAGCGGAAATCCAGCAGCGTGTTCAGGTTGTTATCGACGACGAAGACGATGTCGGCGCCCCGGCCGCCGTCGCCGCCGGAGGGGCCGCCCATGGGGACGAACTTCTCCCGGCGAAAGGCCGATTTGCCGTTGCCGCCGTCCCCGGCTTTGACCGTGATGGTCGTGCGGTCGATGAATTGCATGAAATACCTCCGGATACAAGAATACCTGCGCCCGAAGGCGCAGGTACGTGAGTTGCGTATGGCTTACGCTTGGGCTTCCTCCGCCGGATAAACGCTGACCTGGCGGCGGTACTTGCCCCGGCGCTCAAAGGCGACCTTGCCGGCGACCTTGGCGAACAGCGTATCATCGCTGCCGATGCCGACGTTATGGCCCGGGTGGAAGTGGGTGCCGCGCTGGCGGACCAGGATGCTGCCCGCGGTGACGACGGTATTGGCCTGCGCTTTGACGCCCAGACGCTGGGAAGCGCTGTCGCGGCCGTTGCGTGTGCTGCTGACGCCCTTCTTGTGGGCGAATAACTGCAAATCAAAATGGAACATCATTTGTTTCACCCCCGTGAATCTCATGATTCGGTGATCTGGACGGCCTTCGGGTACTGCCGCTGAATCTCGGTCATTCCCAAAAGCATCGTCTCCAAAATAGCTTCGGTGAGGTCATCAGGTTCGCCCCGGAGCGTCATCCGCAAGTCGCCGCCCGGCTGTATATCGTAAGAAATCTGCCGGTGCAAATGCTCGCTCAGCCCTAACAGGGCGGTCTGCGCCAACGCGGAAACGCCCGCGCAGACAATATCCTCTCCCCGGGGCGCGGTGCCGCTGTGGCCATTGACCCGAAATGCGGCTATCCGGTTGCCGGAGCGGATTATCTTAATCCGGATCATCGGCGGTTACGCCTCGATCTTCTCGATGACGACCTTCGTGTAAGGCTGGCGATGGCCCTGGCGGCGGCGATAGTTGGACTTCGCCTTGTATTTGAAGACCAGGATCTTCTTTTCCTTGCCCTGCGCCTCGACCTTGCCGGTGACCTTCGCACCGGAAACCAGCGGCTTGCCGACAGTGACATCGCCGTCCCGCACCACAGTGAGGACTTCCTCGAACGTCACGGCGTCGCCCTCAGCGGCTTCGAGCTTCTCCACGTAAATCGTGTCGCCTTCGGCCACCTTGTACTGCTTGCCGCCTGTCTGAATGATCGCGTACATGAAAACACCTCCCATATCGTTTACTCGCCGGCTGCGGTAGCGATGTATCGCGTTTGGGACCTCGCCGCGCGGTTGGGGAAGACGCTAAACGCGCCTAACTTTGGAAATCATAGCATACTCTTTGCCCCTTGTCAAACAAAACGTTTCTGAAAAAACCGGCATCTGAAACGACGCCGCGCCCGTTGCCGGAGCCGCGACGTTCCGGGATTTCCGGCTATTCTTCTTCCGGCGGCGGAGCGTCATCATCGTCAGGGAACGGAATACCGCCATCGTCAGGGAAATCGTCGTCCCCGGGGAAGGGGACATCGTCAGGACCCGGCGGCTTCGCCGGCGCTGCAGTGGCAGGTGCCGGTGTCGGCGGCGTCTTATTTTCCGGCGCCGCGGCCGACTCCTCCGGGACCGGCTCCAGATGGCCGCCGAAAAGCCCGGTGAGGATCGCTTCCTCCCGCTTTCCCTCGGCACTCAGGGGCAGCGGTTTCACCGGCGGTTCTTCCGATGCCGGTGCCGGCGGTGGCTCCGAGGCGGCGGCTTTCTTCCGTCGTGGGAGCGTCGACGCCGTCGCTGTCGTCTCGCAAATGAGCCGCCGCGGACTGCCGGCGAGCCTAGCCAGCCGCTCCTCAATGGCCTGCCGGGAGTCGTCCCGTTCCACCCGTCCCTGGATGAATTCGCTGTCGAAAAGCACCCGGAACACTTTGTCCGTCATGCCGCCGAAATGGGCTTTACTTAGAAATTTATGAAAGATATGGTATTCTTCGTCTTGCTGTAATTCGTCCAGCAGTTTTTGCCAGATTGCCGTCCCCTCGGGCGTTACAGCCGCATCGGCAACATCCGCCGTCGCGGCTTTGCGGGCCGTCGTCCGCCGGGGTTTTGCCGGCGTCTTGGGAAGCGGACTGGCGGGAGACGCAGCGTGTCCGGCCGGGGCAGGGGGCGGCGCCGGTTCTGTCGGTGCCGGGGCGGGGGCCGCCGTTGCCACAGGGCGGGCGGCAAGCTCGGCACTGAGCTGGGCGACACGGGCCTCCAGTGCTTTGAGGCGGCTCTCGTCCGCCGCGACCGGCGAACCAGCCGCCGAAGCCGTTGGGGCCGCTTCACTCATTGGGGCCCGGCACAATGTCAGCAGGGCCGTTTCCAGGGCTATCCGGGGCTCGGTGGTCCAGCGCAACTCGGTCAGCACCTCGTGGAGCCGGGCGATCATCGAAGGGATGGCCTCCGGTGTGACCAGGGCCGTTTCCCGGGCCAAAGCGTCCGCCGGCACATCGAAGGGCGCGTCCGGCAGCGGTCCGGCGGCCTGATAGACCATGACGGCCCGAAGCTCGGCGATGAGCTCCGCCACCAGCCGGCGGATGTCCTTGCCTTCGTTCAGGATTTCCGCCGTCTGGGTGAGGGCGGTGTGGGCGTCGTGCCCGGCGATGGCAGCAAAGAGTTTCTCCAGCCCTTCGCGGCCGATGAGCCCCAGCACATCCCGGACCAGTGGCTCGGTGACGCCGTCCTCAGCCAGGGCCGCGCACTGGTCGAGCGAGGACAGGGCGTCCCGCATCCCGCCGGCGGCCTCCCGGGCGATGAGCGAGAGAGCCGCGTCCTCGGCGGCGATGCCGGAGGCGTCGCAGACATGACGGAGGCGCGCCTCGATGTCCCTGGCGGCAATTCGTTTGAAGTCATACCGCTGGCAACGGGACTGGATGGTGGCCGGCACCTTGTGAATCTCGGTGGTGGCCAAAATGAATACCACCTGGGCCGGCGGCTCCTCCAGGGTTTTCAGGAGGGCGTTGAAGGCTTCGGTGGTCAGCATGTGGACCTCGTCGATGATATAGACTTTCCAGCGGCCGGCGGCGGGCGCGAATTTCACCGTCTCTCTGAGGCCCCGGATCTCGTCGATGCCGCGGTTGGAGGCGGCGTCAATCTCCAGGACATCCATGGAAGTGCCGTCGTTGATGCGGCGGCAGCTCTCGCACTCGTTGCAGGGCTCCGGCGTCGGGCCCCGGTCGCAGTTCAGCGCCTTGGCCAGGATTTTCGCCGTGCTGGTCTTGCCGGTGCCCCGGGGGCCGGAAAACAGGTAGGCGTGGCCAACCCGCCCGGTGCGGATGGCCTGGGCCAGCGTCCGGCTCACCTGCTCCTGCCCCACGAGGCTGTCAAACCCCGTGGGCCGCCATTTCCGATACAGCGCTACATACGCCATCTTACCGCTCCTTTTCCCGCAGACGTCAATTCCACGGCTATAATGATACTACGCCCGGATATAATGAGACGAATTCCTAACACATATCAATAATAATATTAGTGTCAAGCAAGATTTTCATACTTTGTCAGCCTTTCCGCTTTATATTCCAGGCGTGTCATACCTTCATCGGGCAATGCGCCCACGAGTGCGTTTATAGCGTCGGCGATTCCCTCACTCTCGGCTCGTTTTGTGAGTTTTTGCGGTAAATTGATTTTGCCGGATAGTTTGCCTTGCTGCGGTTGCGTTAGTTTCGCTATCACTTTTCCATCCTGCATAATAAAAACATCCTGCTTGGCTACTAACTGCAAATAATGATTCATGTTCTGCTGAAAATCAGTCACAGTTACAGGCATGTTTCTACACCCCTTTTACAGAATCTTCGACAGGAACAGCTTTGTCCGTTCCTCTTTCGGATGGGAAAAGATTTCCTCCGGCGTCCCATGCTCCACGATGACGCCCTGGTCCACGAAGAGCACCCGATCGCCCACTTCGCGGGCAAAGCCCATTTCGTGAGTGACCACCACCATCGTCATGCCCTCGGTGGCCAGCTCCTGCATGACGTTCAATACTTCCTTGACCATTTCCGGGTCGAGGGCCGAGGTAGGCTCGTCAAAGAGCATGACCTTCGGCTTCATCGCCCGCGCCCGGGCGATGGCGACGCGCTGCTGCTGGCCGCCGGAGAGCTGCTCCGGGTAGGCGTCGATGCGATCCGCCAGGCCGACTTTCTGTAGGAGCGCCAAGGCCACTTGGGTGGCTTCCTCCGGACTGGTGTTCCGCACTTTTCGGGGGGCCAGGGTGATGTTCTCGCCCACCGTCATATGAGGGAAGAGGTTGAACCGCTGGAACACCATGCCCACTTCGGCGCGGATCTCGTTGAGATTTTGCGCGGTGACTTCATCGCCGTCGATGGTGATCGTGCCGGCGGTGGGTTCTTCCAGGAAATTGATGCAGCGCAGCAGCGTTGATTTCCCCGAGCCGGAGGGGCCGATGATGACCACGACTTCCCGATCGGCGACGGAAAGATCGATGCCTCGCAGCACTTCGGTATCGCCAAAGGATTTACGAAGTCCTTTAATGTCGATCACTGACCTGGAACCTCCTTTCAAGGTAGGCGACCAGCCGGGAAATGGCAATCGTCATGATGAGATAGATGAGGGCGACGGCGGTCCAGATTTCCAGCGAGCCGTAAGTCCGGGCGATGATGAGCTGACCCCGGCGGGTGAGCTCCTCGAAGCCGATGACCGACACCAGCGAAGAGTCTTTCAGAAGGGCGATGAACTCGTTCCCCAAGGGCGGGATGACCCGCTTGAACGCCTGGGGCACGATGATATAACGCATGGTCTGAGCCCAGGACAGGCCCAGGGACCGGCCCGCCTCCATCTGCCCGTTATCCACCGACTGGATGCCGGCCCGGAAGATCTCGGCGATATAAGCGCCGCTGTTGATGCTGCAGGCCGAGATGGCGGCCAGGAACGGGTCCATGTGCTGCCCGGTGACCACCGGCAGGGCGAAATAGACGAGGAATATCTGCACCAGGAGTGGCGTCCCCCGCAGGAAGTCCACATAGACCGCCGCCAACAGCCGCAGCAGCCGGAACTCCGAGATGCGGGCGATGCCGACGAAGAGGCCGATGATGATGCCGAAACCCACGGAGAGCGCCGTGATCTTGATGGTCACGCCCGCGCCCAAAAAGAGCAGCGGCAGGGCGCTGACCGCCAGGTCCAAATCGTAATTCATTCGCTACACCTTGCTTTTGGAGGATTTCCCCCTCTGGGGACAGGAACAGCCTTCCATTCCTATCCTATTATCGTACCCGAGAATGGCGGAATATGCAACGAAAAATTTACGAAAATGACAAATCATCCCCCGGCATCTTTTCCCGCGGCCGAGACCGGCAAAAAGGAAGCAAAAAGGAATGGCTGTTCCCTGCGAAAAAATGATAAAAAAAGGCGGAAGACAGTTCCCTATCGACGTAAGGTGTGGTAGAATGATATGAATTCATTCCAGTGTTTGACACTAGCGAGACAAGAGGAAGGAGCTTACTATAATAATGTGGAGCATTTTTGGCGGTTTTTCCCGCGATATGGGCATAGATCTGGGCACGGCAAATACGCTGGTGCATGTGAAGGGCCGGGGCATCGTCCTGCGGGAACCCTCGGTGGTGGCTATCAAGAGCGATAACGGCGAAGTCCTGGCGGTGGGCGAGGAAGCGAAGCGGATGATTGGCCGCACGCCGGGCAACATCGTGGCCATCCGGCCGATGAAGGACGGCGTCATCGCCGACTTTGACGTGACCCAGGCCATGCTGAAGTATTTCATCCGCAAAGCGATGAACACGAAATCCTTCGTCCGGCCCCGGGTCGTGGTGGGCGTGCCCTCCGGCGTCACCGAGGTGGAGAAGCGGGCCGTCATCGACGCGGCCCAGCAGGCGGGTGCCCGGGAGGCGTACCTGATTGAGGAGCCGATGGCGGCGGCCATCGGGGCGGGCCTGCCGGTGGAGGATGCCACCGGCAGCATGGTCGTCGATATCGGCGGCGGCACCACGGAAATCGCGGTCATTTCCCTCGGCGGCATCGTCACCAGCCGTTCCATCCGCATCGGTGGCGACGAGATGGACTCCGCCATCGTCCAGTACATCAAGCGCATGTATAACCTGATGATCGGTGAACGGACGGCGGAGGAAGTCAAGATCTCCATCGGCTCGGCCATCGTCGCGCCGGAAGCGGACCGCACCATGGACATCCGCGGCCGCGACCTCGTCAGCGGCCTGCCGAAGACGTTGAACATCAAGGCCAGCGAGGTCCGTGAGGCGCTGGACGATCCGATCTACAAGATCATCGACGCGGTCAAGGGTACCCTGGAAAAGACGCCACCGGAACTGGCGGCGGACGTGATGGATCACGGCATCATGATGACCGGCGGCGGGGCTCTCCTGACGAACCTCGACAAGCTCCTGAGCAAGGAGACGGGTATGCCGGTACTGGTGTCCGAGGACGCGCTTTCCTGTGTGGGCGAAGGCACCGGCCGTTCGCTGGAGAACATCGAGCTTTTGCAACGTGTAGTGATGACGACAAAGAAGTTGAAATAAATGAGCAAGATCAAACGGGAACAGGCATCCAGCCGCATCATCTGGATCCTGGTCTTCGTGACGGTCAGCGTGTTCTGCATCATCTTCTTCGCGGCGCAGGGCCGTTTTGTCACGCCTTTCGTCAGCCAAACGGTGATGACGGCGCTGGCGCCGTTCCAGCGGGCGGCCTCCTGGGCCGGCGACCAGGTGAACGGCGTAATGGCGAACGTCTGGGACATCATGACCGTTCATCAGCAGAACAAGCAGCTCCGCAACGAGGTCGAACAACTCCGGGTCCAGAACGTGAAGGCAGCGGAGTACGCGGCGGAGAATATCCGCTTGCGGGAGCTTCTGGGTTACAAGGACCAGGCGACCTGGTTCGATCTCGTCATCGCCCGGGTCATCGGCCGGGAGCCGGCAACCTGGACGCGGATGATCGTCATCGACCGGGGCACGCAGCACGGCGTGCAGAAGAACATGGCCGTGGTGACCTCCCGGGGCCTCGTGGGCGTCGTCCACGAAGCGGGACCGGTTTCCTCGAAAGTGCGCATGATCCTCGACCCCCGGGCCTCGGTAGGGGCGCTGGTACAGCGCTCCCGGGTGACCGGCATCGTCGAGGGCAGCCCGGAGAATTCGAACCAGCCGCGGCTCTGCAATATCCCTCGCAACGAAGACATCGCGGCCGGAGATATCCTCGTCACCTCCGGGCTCGGCGGCATCTATCCCAAAGGCATCATGATCGGCCGGGTGGAAAAGCTGCGGCATGATTCCACCGGTCTTCTGCATCTGGCGGACGTGGAGACGGCAGTGGACTTCCAGCGTCTGGAAGACGTGGCGGTCATCGTGGCCGCCCGGGAGGCGCCGCCGGAGCCCATAAAGCCGCCACCGCAGACGCCAGGTACCGAGACGGACCCGGCAGCGGCCGCCCGCGCGGCAGCCGCCGCCGCGCAGCCTGCAACGAATCCGGCGCCGGCTACAGCACCGTCATCACCGGCCCCGGCCGCGAATCCGCAAACGCCGGTGCCCGCTAACGGCGTACAACCGCCCGCAACCGGCACGCAGCCGCCGACGGCCGGGCCGCAGACGCCGGTGGCTCCGGTAGCACCTGCTCCGGCAACGACGACGCCGGCACCGGCGGGGCAAACCGCCGCCCCGGCAACAGGGGGCCGGCCATGAAAGTTTTCGGTTGGTGGCTGGCCTTTGTTCTGGGCCTTTATATCCTGCAATCGGCGTTTTTGCCACTGATGGGCTTCAACGGCGTCAGCGCCGACCTGATGCTCCTTTTGGTGGTGTCCTATTCCTTTCAGCGGGGGCCGCGCCACGGCATCCTGATGGGATTTCTCACCGGACTCCTCCAGGATCTGGCCACCGGGACATTCTTCGGCGTCGATATCCTGGCGAAAATGGCCGTCGGCTTCGCCTGCGGTTATTTCTCCCGGCGTCTCTTCAAGGAGCAGGTCGTCCTGCCCATGGCGGCGGTGGTAGCGGCGACGGCGATGCATTATCTGATCGTGTTGGTGTTCATGCCGCTGCTGGGCTACCGGGCCAACATCCTCGTCCAGGGGCATCGGCTCCTGTTGCCGATGCTGGCGTACAACCTTGCCTTTGCCCTGCCCGTCAACTGGTGCGTCCATCAGATGTGCGAGCGGCTGAGCACGAAGAAAAGAAACTGACAGCGGCGCGCCTTTGGGTTGCGCCGGCTTTTTTAGGGGCGATTCCCAGTGGTGATCAATGATTTCGAGAACCGGCTCAAGGTCCTGAGCGCGCTCGTCGTCTTCATCATCGTGGTTCTGATAGCCCGGGCGGGCTATATGCAGATCTACCAGGGCGAATACTACGAGAAGCGGGCCGAGGGCAACCGCATCCGTCTGATTCCGACGATGGCCCCCCGGGGGACATTCTACGACCGGAACGGGGAAAACATCATCACGAACCGGCCAGGCTTCACCGTGTCGCTTTTGCCGCTCACCGAACCCATCCGGCCCGAGGTGGTGGCCCGCCTGTCGGAGCTGCTCAAAGTCCCCCAGGAAGAAATCCAGGGGAAAATCAAGAATCATATCGGATTTGAGCCCATCCGCATCAAATCGGATATCGGCCCGGATATCCTGACCATCATCGAGGAGCAGAAAGAGCTCTATCCGGGCGTCATCATCGAGGTCCAGGCGGTGCGGGACTATCTCTACAAAGAGGTTGGCGCCCATATCCTGGGCTACGTCAGCGAGATCAGCGACGAGGAGCTCGAGACACGCAAAAGCGCCGGCTACAAGTCCGGCGACATCATCGGCAAGTTCGGCCTGGAGCGCATCTACGACGAATCGCTGCGCGGCACCAACGGCGGCCGCCAGGTCGAAGTGGACGTCACCGGCCGGCCGATACAGATTCTCGGCGAACGAGACGCCGTGGCCGGCGACGACCTCCACCTGACGCTGGACTGGAATCTCCAGCTGGCGGCGGAGCAGGCGGTGGACAGCCAGCTCCAGACCATTGGGGCCAAAGCGGCGGCGGCGGTGGTCATGAACCCGCAGACCGGCGAGGTGCTGGCCATGGTGAGCCGGCCCGCCTTCAACCCGAACCTGTTCGTTCATGGCATTTCCGAGAATGACTGGAAAGCCATCAACGAGAATCCCTATTTCCCGCTGGACAACAAAGCCATCACCGGTGAATACCCGCCGGGCTCGACCTTCAAGATCGTCACCGGCACCGCGGCCCTGTCGGACGGTGTGGTGACCGCCTCGGAGCAGATTTACGACGGCGGCGAGTTCATGGACAAGGGCAACGCCGCCGGCGAAGTCCTGGGATGGCTCGATTTCGTCAGCGGCCTCTCCCACTCGGACAATGTCTATTTCTATATCCTCGGCTACCGGCTGGGCATCGACCGGCTGGAGCACTACGCCCGGATGTTCGGTCTGGGGGAAAAGACCGGCATCAACCTGCCCTACGAGGCGGAAGGATTGGTGGCCAGCCAGGAATACAAACAGAAGGTCTTTGAAGAGGACTGGTACGTTTCGGAGACGCTGGACGCCGCCATCGGCCAGGGCTTCAACCTGGTCACGCCGCTGCAGGCGGCCATGGTGATGGGGGAAATCGCCGCCGACGGCAAACGATTCCAGCCCTATCTGGTGGACAAGATCGTGAATGCGGACGGCCAGGTCGTGAAGACCTATCAGCCGAAACTCCTCTCGACCCTCGATGTACCGGAGGAAGTCATCCGCCTCGTCCAGCAAGGCCTGCGGGACGTCACCAAGAGCGGCACGGCGGCGGGCGTCTTTGGCCCCGGCTTCCCCGTGGACATCGCCGGCAAGACCGGTACCGCCGAGAACCCCCACGGGCAGGACCACGGCTGGTTCGTCGCTTACGGCCCCTTTGACAATCCCTCCCTCGTCGTCGCCGTCATCGTCGAGAACGGCGGCTACGGCGCCGTATCCGCCGTGCCGATCGGCAAGCGGATCATCGAGGCGGCTTTCGGACTGAACCAACCGAAGCCGGTTCCGGCAACTCCGACAACTCCGGCGGCCCCGGCAGCTCCGGCAGCCCCCGCCACCCGGCCGTGACCAGTCCGGCCGGTTTTTTTCGCCCCGCTAAATTTTTTGTTGCAGAATTCTCTCCGACGATATAGAATATATAGTGTGTGTGGCGGCAAACAAATGGCATATCTTGTGGGACCCCGCTGCCGACCCCGCCGGCTCTGATTTTTACGCCGGCCGGTATTCTTCGACAAACCGCAGGACGGACGCTGCGCATCGTCCTGCCGGATTGACGTATGGAGCGAGAACGAAAATGAGACAGGAAATCGTACAGCTGAAAGGCAGCCGTTACGGCTTGCAGCTCGTCTTTTCGCCGGAAACGGAGTTCAAGACCATCCGGGCGGATATCCAACGCAAACTCGAATCCGGCTCCCGGTTCTTCCGCCGGGGCACGGTGATCCAGCTCGTACCGGGCGTGCTTTCCTCCGAGGAGGAAGCCTCTCTCCGGAAGCTGTTCAACCAGCATGGCGTCCTGTTCCGGGTGGAAACGATGGAAAAGCCCGCCACCCGCCGCCCGATGGCGACGTTGCCGCTGACACCGGCTTCGCCCGCGAAAGCGGCCCCCGCGCCGGCACCGGCCCCCGCCCCTGCGGCACCGCCGGCGGAAAAGAAGGCGCCTGTCAGCGAGACGGCAACGCCGGCCGTCAAACCGGAGCCCCAGCCCGGGACAAAAGCGGTGGCCAAGCCTGCCCCCGAGGGGGAAACGATGCTGGTCATCAACCGCACCCTGCGAAGCGGGCAGGAAATCCGCACGCCGGGCTCGGTGCTGATTTGCGGCAACATCAATGCCGGGGCGCAGGTCATTGCCGGCGGCAGCATCGACATTCGCGGTACCTGCCGCGGACTGGTCCACGCCGGCGCGGGCGGCGATACGTCGGCCTTCATCATCGCCGACCGGCTGATGCCGATCCAGATCCGCATCGCCGACCGCATCGCCACGCTGCCCGACGGCGCTGTCAAGACGCCCGCCGTCGCCGCGCGCGCCTTTATGAAAGACGGTAAGATCACGATTGAACCGATGGAAAGGTAGGATAAACGGATGAGTGAAGTCATAGTTATTACCTCCGGCAAGGGAGGCGTCGGCAAGACGACGACGACAGCAAATCTCGGCGTCGGCCTGGCGATGCAGGGAAAGAAGGTGGCCCTGGTCGACACGGACACCGGCCTCCGGAACCTTGACCTCTTGCTCGGTCTGGAGCGCCGCATCGTCTATACCCTGGTTGATGTCGTCCAGAAACGGGTCGGGTATGGGCAGGCACTCGTCCGCCATAAGAAATACGAAAACCTTCTCCTGCTGCCCACCTCCCAGGTGGCCGACAAAACCGCCATCGAGCCGGAGCAGATGCTTGAGCTCACACAGGTCATGCGCAACGAATTCGACTACATCCTGGTGGATTGCCCGGCGGGCATCGAGCAGGGCTTCCAGACCGCCATCATCGGCGCCGACCGGGCCATCGTCGTGACTATGCCCGAGGTCGCCGCCGTCCGCGACGCCGACAAGATCATCGGCCGGCTTCAGGCGGAGAACAAGGACAGCCACCTCGTGGTCAACCGCATCCGGCCCCAAATGGTCAAGGACGGCACCATGCTGGACATGACTTCCATAAACGACATTCTCTCCATTCCCTGCATCGGCCAGGTCCCCGACGACGAAAAAGTCGTGGACTCCGCCAACCGGGGCATCCCGGTGGTCGAGTGGGACGATTCGGTGGCAGGCCAGGCCTACCGCAACATCGTCCGGCGCATCTGCGGCGAGGACGTGCCCTTCCAGACCTTCGAGACGGACGGGTGGTTCACCCGGCTCCGCAAAAAGTTGTTTAGCCATCACTAAGGAGGGACTGACATGCTCGACGCACTGAAGAAACTGTTTGGCAGCAGCGCCCCCAGCGGCCGTTCCTCTGACGTGGCGGCACAGCGCCTGAAATTCGTCCTCCTGAACGACCGGGCCAACGTGTCACCGGAAATCATGGAACGCATCAAGAACGATATCATCCACGTCATCGCCCGCTATATGGACATCGACACCCAGGCCATGGAAATCCGGCTGGAAAACGATGCCAACTCCGTCGCCCTGGTGGCGAATATCCCCGTCAGCAGCATGAAAGGCCACGGCGTAAAACTGAAAAAACGTTAAGGAAACGGCTTCGCGTTCGATTACGCGGAGCCATTTTTATTGCCTTTTTTGCCCGGAGGGCGGAAGAATCCTTTGCTTTCCCCGGGCGCTTTCTGTTATAATAAAGGGTATGAATGAACCCATCCGCAAATCGAAACCGTTTAGGAGGAAAAGACATGGAATCAATGATCCGCGACATCAAGCTGGCCCCCTCGGGGCATGACAAAATCGCCTGGGTGAAGAACTTCATGCCGGTACTGCGGCAGATTGAAGAGGATTTCTCGAAGAAGAAGCCCTTCGCCGGGCAGCGTCTCGTCATGACCATCCACCTCGAGGCCAAGACGGCCTATCTCGCCCTGGTGATGAAGAACGCCGGCGCCGAGGTTGCCATCACCGGCAGCAATCCGCTTTCCACCCAGGACGACGTGGCGGCGGCTCTGGCCGAGGAAGGCATCAACGTCTTTGCCTGGCACGGCTGCACCGACGAGGAATACAACACCTTCCTGGACAAAGCCCTTGACATCAAGCCCACCATCATCATCGACGACGGCGGCGACCTCGTCTCCATGCTCCACACCACCCGCCGTGAACTCTTGCCGGGCCTTTTGGGCGGCTCCGAGGAGACGACCACCGGTGTCCACCGTCTGCGTTCGCTGGCGGCGAAAAACGAGCTGGAATTCCCGATGATCGCCGCCAACGACGCCTACTGCAAATACCTCTTCGACAACCGTTACGGCACCGGCCAGTCCACCTGGGACGGCATCATGCGGACGACAAACCTCGTCATCGCCGGCAAGACCGTCGTCATCGCCGGCTACGGCTGGTGCGGCAAGGGCGGCGCCATGCGGGCCAAGGGCCTCGGCGCCAACGTCGTCATCACCGAAGTCGATCCCATCAAGGCCATCGAGGCCGTCTTTGACGGCTTCCGCGTCATGCCCATGGACGAAGCGGCGAAGATCGGCGACATCTTCCTGACGCTGACCGGCGACAAGGACGTCATCGTGGGCCGCCATTTCGCCGACATGAAGGGCGGCGCCATCCTCGCCAACTCCGGCCACTTTGACGTCGAGATCAACATCCCCGAGCTCGAGGCGCAGTCCGTTTCCCGCCGCACCGTCCGCAACAACATCGAGGAATTCCGGCAGAAGGACGGCCGGAAAATCTACCTGCTGGCCGAGGGCCGCCTGGTGAACCTCGCCGCCGGCGACGGCCACCCGGCGGAAATCATGGACCTCTCCTTCGCCGTGCAGTTCTTCTCCGCCCTGCACATCCTCCAGCACCATAAGGACATGAAGAAAGACGTCTATCTGATGCCGGATGAGATCAACGAGCGCATCGCCCGCATCAAGCTCGCGTCCGTGGGCGTCGAAATCGACGAGCTGACCGCCGAACAGCGGGCCTATCTGGGAATGTAATGTGACTGTCCGCGATAAAAGGAGAGGAAAACCTATGAAAACGCTCATCAGGAACGCCGCCATTGTCCGCGGCGGCAAGACCGAGAACGGCGACATCGCCATCGACGGGGCCGTCATCGCCGCCGTCGGCAAGGCCCCTGAGGGCTGGCAGGCCGATACCGTCATTGACGCCACCGGCAAGCTGGCCGTGCCGGGCCTCGTCAACGCCCATACCCACGCCTCCATGACATTGCTCCGCAGCTACGCTGACGACATGAACCTCATGGACTGGCTGCAGAACAAGATCTGGCCCATCGAAGCCAAGATGAAGAAAGACGACATCTATTGGGGCGCCATGCTGGCGGCGCTGGAAATGATCGAGAGCGGCACCACCACCTTCGCCGATATGTACGGCGACATGGAAAAAGTCGCCGAGGCTGCCATCGAGTCCGGCCTGCGCGCTGTTTTGTCCCGCGGCATCATCGGCGTCGCCCCCAACGGTGAGGCCGCCTTCGAGGAAAACAAGACGCTCTTTAGCGATTACCACGGAGCGGCGGACGGGCGCATCACCGTCATGTTCGGCCCCCATGCCCCTTACACCTGCCCGCCGGATTTCCTGCGCCGGGTGGCCGAGGCGGCAAAGGAGCGCCAGGCGGAAATCCACATCCACCTGGCCGAAACGAAGGGCGAAATCGAGAACTGCCTGAAGGACTACGGGAAAACCCCCATCGCCCTGATGGAGGAGACCGGCATCCTGCAATGCGGCGTGCTGGGCGCCCATTGCGTCCACCTCTCGGACGACGACATCGCTTTGATGAAGAAATACGACGTCCGCGTCGCCCATAACCCCGGCAGCAACATGAAGCTGGCCAGCGGCATCGCCCCGGTGCCGAAGCTCCAAAAAGCCGGCGTCTGCGTCGCCCTCGGCACCGATGGCGCCAGCAGCAACAACAACCTCGATATGCTGGAGGAAGCCCGTCTGGCAGCGCTCCTGCACAAGGTCGATACCCTCGATCCGCTGGCCGTCCCCGCCCATGAGGCACTGGCGATGGCCACCGAGAACGGCGCCAAAGCCGTCGGCCTCAAGAACCTCGGCCAAATCGAGCCGGGCCAGCGCGCCGACATCGTCCTTTACGACATGAGCGGCGCCGCCTGGACGCCGAAATTCGACCTCGTCTCGTTGCTCATCTATTCCGCCGGCAGCGCCTCCGCCGACACCGTCCTCGTGGACGGCAACGTGCTGATGGAAAAGGGCGAAGTCAAGACCCTCGACAAGGAGCGCATCCTCTTCGAAGCGGCCAGGCGGGCCCAGGCCCTGGCCGCCAAGATGTAATGCTACACTTACAGCGATTGGCATAAATACAAAAGCCCCGGCTCCTTCCGCTCGTATGGCAGACAGGAACCGGGGCTTTGTTTTCATGCGTTGCGTGCGTCTCATGCACTTTCCAGCCAATTCAATGATTTTGACCGAAAGCCGTATCAGCCGGCGGGATTGGCTTCCTTTGCCACTTTTTCGTAGAGCGCCATGACCTCTTCATGGTGCTCTTTTATGTAGGCGAGGCTTTCCTCTTTTTCCGCGCCGGTGGCCTCGGGGGACTGGACCTTTTTCCCCGCGAGTTCCAGGGCTTTTGCCGCTTCGGAAAGCTCCTGGCAGCCAATCGTCAGGGACGTGGATTTCAGGCCGTGGACCTGTACGGTGTAGCTTCGCCATTCTTCGGCGTCAAATGCCTTTTGGATCTTTTCCCGTTTTTCCGCCTGGGAGGAAGCGAACAGGGAAAGAACCGCATCGTACATATCCTCCATGCCGCCGTTGTAGCGAAGCCCCAGGGAGCGGTCGATATACCCGCCGTCTTTCCGCGGGGCGCTTTCCTCCGCCGGGGGAGGCGCCGCGTTTCGGGCGGCGGTTTCCGGTTCCGTAGAGATGGGCTGCACCAGGTTCTGCGGCAGGTAATGCCTGATGAGCTGCTCCAGCTTTTCGGGCGCAATCGGTTTTGACATGTAGTCGGAAAAACCTTCGCCGAGGAACATTTCCCTGGCGTCGGATACGGCGTTGGCGGTGAGGGCGATGAAGGGGGTTTCCCGGCACTTGTTGCCGGGGAGCGCCCAGGAGGCCTTCAGCGTCTCGATGCCGTCCATGCCGGGCATCATGTGGTCCAGGAGGACGATATCATAATGCGCTTCGGCAATCATCTGAAGGCACTCTTCGCCGCTCAGGCAGGTGGTGACGTTGATTTCCGTCGCTTTCAGGAGATTCTTCACCACCAGGAGGTTCGTGTCGTTGTCGTCGACTACCAGGATGCGGGCGTCCGGCGCCCGGAAGGATACCCGGTAGACGCCGCTCTCGGCAGCCGGTTCTCCGGCTGCTTTACGCAGCGGGAATTCCCCGATCACCGAATCGGGATTGGCTACCTTCTGCGGAATCTCGACCCGGAACGTGCTGCCCTCGCCATAAACGCTGTCGACGTGAATCTCGCCGTCCATCATCGACAGGAGGTTCATCGTGATGGCAAGCCCGAGCCCCGTTCCTTCGACGCTGCGGTTTTTCACCATGTCGAGCCGCTCGAAGCCCCGGAACAGACGATCTTTGTCCTCCTCCTTTATGCCGATGCCGGTATCCGCTACCGCGATTTTCAGGATGAGATCGTCTTCGCCGGCGGATTCCCCGGAAACGGAAAAGGTAATGCTGCCCTTCGGGGTGTATTTCACGGCGTTGGAGAGGAGGTTTATGAGTATCTGGCGGATGCGTACCTCATCGCCGTAAAGCGCATTGGGGAGGGTGCTGCGCACCTCGGTGCGAAATTCCAGTCCCTTTTCCGCCGCCCGCGGCGTGATGATGTCCAGCGTCTCGCTGAGCAGGGTGTCCAGCTTGTAGTTCGTCTCCACCAGCTCCATGCGGCCGGACTCGATCTTCGAGAAATCCAGGATGTCGTTGATGAGCGAAAGGAGTGCGTGCCCGGCCCCGGCGATGTTCCGTGCGTATCCGCGGATATCCGGCTCATGGCTTTCCCGGAGGATCATCTCGTTCATGCCGAGCACCGTGTTGATCGGCGTCCGGATCTCGTGGCTCATGCTGGCGAGGAAGTCGCTTTTGGCGCGGTTGGCCTTGTCGGCGATTTCCTTGGCTTCCCGGAGCGCTTCGCTCTCCGCGGCGCGGCTTTGCATCAGGAAGAGATAGATGCTGGCCACGGCGAAGAGGGCCAGGAGCAGCGACACCACCATGAGCACCAGGTCATAAATGCGCGAGATTCCGCCGGCGGTGGCTTCCCAGGGGACATAGCCCACCATGGAGCAGTTCGTCTGCGGCAGGTCGGCGCCAAAGAGGAAGTATTTGCCCATAGGGCCTTCAGAGTAAACGGCAGCGGCCTTCCGGGTCTGGAGTTTCTGCCGGAGCGTGGCGAAGTCCCTCTTTATCGTTGCGTCCCGGAAAAAATCCTGGCCGCTTTCCCCAAAGTCCGCGTAGGGGACGATGACGCTGCCGCCGCGCTCGCGGAGCAGGATGCGGCTGTCGGAGCCGTATTCGGCCAGGCCGAACTTTTCCGGGAGGAGTTTCTCCGTGTAAAGGCGATAGAGGACATAGCGCACGTTTTTCTCGTTTTCCGGGGAAAAGACGGGGACGGCGAAAATCAGTCCGCGCCCCTCCGAATAGTCCACGATCCGCCGCCCGGCGAACGCATCCCGTAGCAGCCGGAAGTCATGCTGGTTGATCTCGGCTCCCATGACGCGCCCGTACTCCTTCGAGATCAGCCCGCAGACAATGCCTTCCCGCCGGGCATCCACGGTGGAAAGGGCGGATTCCAGGCGGTCGGGATTTTTTTCCATGAATTTCGCTGCCTGGGTGAGTTCCGTGAGCTCCCGGTTGAACCGTTCCTCGGCAATCAGGGAGAAGTCGGCCGTCTGCCGGGCGATGGACTGCTCGGTGAGGGAGTTCAGGAGCGCGTTCATCTTCCCCTGCATCAATACGCCGATGACCACCAGTACCAGCGCCAGCAGGAAAAACTCCGCCGCCACCCTCGTGGTGAGCCCGTAGTCGGAGGACATGATCTGTTTTTTCCAGCCCCGGACTTCATTCAAGCACTTCGACCCCCTTCGCCAGCCAGTTCACATGTTCCAGCAGGATATCGTCACTCAATGATTCGCCGCGCCCGCAGCGGAGATTTCCCTGATTGTCGTAAATCTCCCCGGAGAATATCATGAATCCGTCCTCCAGGTCACGCTGGGCCCGTTCCACATTTTTCCGCATGTATTCCGTCACGTTGCTGGAATAATCGGTCAGATAGACCGCGTCCTTCTCGATTCCCACCCAGTGCACCGGTTCGCGGTTCAGTTCCCCTTTCAGGTAGCGGTGCACGATGTCGGTATAATACGCTTCCCAGCGGCAGACCACCGAGGTGAGATAATGCGGGGAATAGCCGGAAAGTGCCTCGTGGTAGCCGATGAAATCAACGCCGTTTTCCTCCGCTACATCCGCCACGGCATGCTGGTTCTGATGATAGGTGAGCACATCCGCGCCGACCGCGATCAGGCGCCTGGCGTTGACCTTCTCCGTCTCGGCGTCCTCCCATCGCCCGGTGAAAGCGACCAGGACTTTCGCCTCCGGGTTCACCCGCTGCACCCCCAGGGCAAAGGCGTTGATGCCGCGGTTGACCTCGGAGTTCCCCATCGCCGCCACATAGCCGATGAGGTTGGATTGGGTGCGCAAGCCGGCAATGATGCCGGAAAGGTAGCGCCCCTGATAGAGCCGGACGAAATTGGCGGTCATGTTTCTGGTGATGATTTCCGCGGAAGTAGTGCAAAAAGCGATGCGCGGGTATTCTTCGGTGTAATAGACCGCTTCTTTGGGATATCCGTAGCTGGTAAGATAGATCAGGCCCGCGCCCGCCTTTGCCAGCTCTTGTATCACTTTCGGGCATTCGCCGGTGTTTTCCTGGATGTTTTCCCGCACCAGCAACTTTGCCCCCATTTTATCGGCAACGCTTTTCATCGCCGCGTAATGCTTGCCGTTCCACCCCGAATCATGCGCCGACCCTGACAGCATGAAGCCGATGATCAGGGGATCCTCCTGGGTTGCGTTGTCGAACATGAAGATCGTCCCGAATATGGCAAAAAGCAACAGCGCGCCGATGACGAGCAGGAAATTCCCGTTCTTAATCAAGGGTAACCACCCCCTGTACAAGCCAATCCATATGATTCAGCAGAGCGTCGTCACTAATGGTCTCTCCCTCCCGGCAGCGCAGGTTTCCTTCCCGGTCGTAGAGGATGCCGGAAAAAATCGGCTCCTGGCCGCTGCCGAGCCGCTGCCGTACCTGCCGCAGGAAAGACCGCTCCTCGTGCGTGACTTTGCGCGAGTACTCCGCCAGTCCCACAGCGTCCCGGTCCATGCCGATCCAACTGTTGCGGAGGGAGCTGAGCTCCCCTTTCAGGTACCGGCGCAGGATGTCTTCATAGTATATGTCCCAGTGACAGACGATAGAGGTCAGATTGTGTTCCGAGTAGCCGGTCAGGACCTCATTGTAGCCGATGAAATCCACGCCAGCCGCTTCCGCCGCGTCAGGCACGGCTTTCTCGTCCTGATGATAGGTGAGGATATCGGCCCCGGCTTCCTTTATGAGCCGCCGGGCCTTTTCTTTCTCTACCGCCGGATTTGCCCAGTCCCCGGTCCAGGCGACGACCACCCGCACCCCGGGATTCATCTTCCGCGCACCGATGGTGAAAGCGTTCAGCCCGCGGCAGACTTCATCGTTCGGGATTGCTGCCACATAGCCGATGACGCCGGATTTCGTCTTCATCCCCGCCAGCACGCCTGCCAGATAGCGCCCCTGGTACATCCGGACAAAGCAGGAGGTGAGGTTTCGGGCGCGCGTTTCGAAGGAAACCGTGGCAAAGGCGATGTCCTTGTATTCTTTCATTACGTCCTTGGCCTCAGCGGCATAAGCGTAGCTGCAAAGGAATATCATGCCCACATTTTCTCCGGCGAGCTCACGGATAGCCTCTGGGCACTGGCCGCTGTTGTCTTCCACCCGGTCGCGGACCAAAAGGGTGAGTCCCAGTTTCTCGCAGGCGCTCTTTATACCCTGGTAATGGGAAGCGTTCCATCCCGGTTCCTGGATGTCGCCCAGGATGACGAAGCCGACTTTTTTCGGCGCCTCCTGGGGCAAGAGGTCCGTATCGAAACGGTAGATCATGAAGGTGATAAGGGTAAGCAGGCACAGTCCTACCCCGAGCAGGACGCTCGTTCTGGCGCTTTTCATCCCTTGCCCCCACCGCGGTCACGCATGCGGTACTCTTTGTCCTCGTCAATCATTGAGAGCATGATATCGGCAAACGCCGGATCGAACTGGGTGCCCCGGCCGCGTTCAATCTCGGCGCGCACCCGTTCCTGCGCCATCACGTTGCGGTAACTCCGGTTGCTCGTCATGGCGTCGTAAGCGTCCGCTACGGCGATGACTCTTGCTTCCATCGGGATATCGTCGCCGCGCAGTCCGTCCGGATAGCCCCTGCCATCGTAGCGTTCGTGATGGGAGCGGGCACCGATGGAGAGGGCGGGGAAATGGACGATGCTCTTCAGGATATCGGAACCGATGGTGGTATGCGTCTTTATGACGCCAAACTCCTCATCGGTCAGCCTGTCGGTCTTGTTGATGATGGATTCCGGCACGCCAATCTTACCGATGTCATGCAAGAGCCCCATGAAATAGATATCCCTCACCTCGGCGTCCGCCATGCCGGCACGGCTGGCTATGGTACGGGAATACTCGGCTACGCGCCGTGAGTGGTCCTGGGTGTACCTGTCCTTGGCGTCGATGGTCTTGGCCAGCGCCAGCACAGTCTCAGCGAACAGCCGCTGGTTTTCTTCCATCTGCTCTCTGACCTGCTCGGTCTGCCGCGCCACTTCCTGTTGAAGATTGCGCTTCAGGTATTCGTTTTCCAGGACGCGCCGGGTACGCTCCCGAAGAATGTCCGGAACGAAGGGTTTCCGGATGAAGTCGGAGGCCCCGGCGCGGAACATCTCCGTTTCCAGCTCCACGCTGGTTTCCGCCGTCAGGATGATCACCGGGATGTTTTGCGTTTCCGCTTTCTGCTTCATCGATTTCAGCACCTCGATGCCGTCGATGTCCGGCAGGTTATAGTCCAGCAACGCCATATCCACGCGCTCGGCGGTCAGGAATCGCAACGCGTCTTCGCCACATTCCGCCGACGCGACCTCGACGTCGTTCCCCAGGATTTTCCCAATCATGAACAGGTTGATTTCCTCGTCGTCCACAGCAAGGATACGGGGCTTTTTCTCCAGATCGAAAAGCATGACCAACATCCTCTCTCATACCATTCTGTTTTCTGGTTCCATTGTATGTTATTTTTTCAGAAAATCAACCGCCTGGCAAAAAAGTGTCGGGATTTTCCAAAAAGTGTCGCATTTTTTGACCGGATTTTGTGGTAAGCTATAGTCGGAGTTTTGTAGATTTGAGATGAGGTGTCGGAAATGAATCATTTCGTGGCGGATGTGCTGCCGGGGGTGGCACTCCCTTTCTGCGTGGTTTTGATACAGCTGGCCGATTCGTATTTAAGATACCTGGCTTTCCGGCAACAGATACGCCGGGAGGAGACGCAACGTCTCCGGGTTGCGTTCGGACTGTGGGCCGTGACCAGTTTCCTGCTATATGCCGCATGGTTCCGGTATGCCGGCATCGCCGCCCAAACGTGCAAAATCGCATTGATGGCGGGCTGGGTTCCCTGGCTGGTGATCTTCATGGGGACTGTGCGCCGGGACACGCTCAGCCATATCTTCATTCAGGGGATGGTCGCCGTCTGGAGCCTCATGCTTCACAGCATATCCTCCATCGTTGTGGTCGTTGCCTTCGCCGATTTGGCGGAAGCCAACTTCCTTACGGCGCACACCGCGATTTATTTGTTGCTGTTCCTGCTGCTTCTGCCGGGGGAATGCCGGGTATTTCACGATATGCTTCCGCTGCGGCAGTTTTTCGCCTCCCGTCCGGCCGGCTACTATGTTGCGGCGATGCCGTTTGTCGTGCTCTTTTCCCATTTTTTCCTGTGGGCGGACAGTTCGCTGTTTCACACCTGGCAGGAACGGCTCTCGCGTCTGGCGTTGCCCGTGGCGTTTTTCTTCATGTATAAGCACGTACTCTTATCGGCCAGTGAGTTCTACAACCAGCAAAAGGCAGGTCTTGACGCCAAGCGCGCCGGAGCCCGGATCGCTTTCCTGGAGGAACGCTGCCGGCTGGCGGCAAGGACCCAGAAGCAGACAGCCATCATTCGTCATGACCTCCGCCATAATTTCCGCATCCTGTATGAACTGATCTCGAAGGGAAAGACGGAGGCAGCACTGTCCCATATCAATACCCAGACGGTATTGCTCGATACCCTCGGCACCCCGTCATTTGCCAAAGGCTCTTTTCTGAACGCGGCCATATCCGTGCATCTTTGGCGGGCGGAACAGCTGGGGATAAAAATCCGGCAAAAAGTGAAAATCCCGGCAAAGCCGTTTCGGGCCGAGCAAGACCTGACACTCCTGATCTCGGAGCTTTTGGATGAGGCCATCCATGCCTCGGCCAGAGAACCGGAGGGCGCACGGGCACTTTCCCTGGCGCTGGTCTCGGACGGCTGCCAGTGGCTACTGTCCGTCGGGAATCGCGCCGGGGCGCCTTTACCGGTTGGCCGGGACGGATTGCCGCTCCGGGAAGAGGGATCGGCGCTGTCGCTGTTTTTGGAAAAATACGGTGGGGAATTGGATTTTTCTTACGCAGATGGCTGTAACAAATACGAGATTTTGTGGTATGATGATGAAAGAGAGAATGGAGAGGAGGCACTTTCATGCTGACGCTCCTGCCCCTCTCGTTCTGCCATATGCTGATGCAGCTTGGCGGGGCGTATCTCCGGTATCTGCCCTTCCGGCAGCACATGGAAAAAGAGGATATCCGGCTGCTTTGGCGGTGGATAGCCCTGTGGAGCACGGTTTCCCTTTTCCTCTGTGCCTTCCTCTTTTCCTGGTCGTCCCTGGATGTCGCCGTGTACAAGCTCGTGTTATTCTTTGCCCCGGTTCCCTATATCCTGCTCTCCTTCGTGGCCATAAAGCAGCCGTTGGCCGTACATCTCTTTGTGATGGGGATGCAATTCCTCTGGGCGGTCGCGATTCACACCGCGGTTGCCTTCGGGGAGAATTTCCTGCCGGTTGACATTCCGGAGACGTATATCCTGTTCTTGCATCCCCTGTTATACTTGTTGCTGTTCCTCATCGTACTGCCGGTATCAAGGCGGCTTTTCTCGAACCTTTTGCCATCGCTCCGCCTCATCGAGGACAGGGGCCTGGCCGGGAAGGTTTCTATCTCATTGCTGCCGCTGGTCATATTCATCGGGTTTTCTCTGCCCATCGCCGATGCCGAGGCGCTCCACAGCGTTCAGGTACAGCTCTCCCGCATCTCGATTCCCGTCTTCTTCTTCCTGATGTACCGCGGTATGAGCCTGGCAACAAAGAAAACCGATGACCGGCGGCAGGCTGAGAACGCGGCCCGCATGATGGAGGAGCAGCTCGCCGCGCTGGGGGAATACGAAAGGATGCTCGGCGAGAGCCAAAAGGAGACGATGCTTCTCGTCGGGAAAATCCGGGAGGACTACGGGCGGCTGAAGGACTATCTCGCATCCGGCGACGCCGCAGGCGCACTGGCGCTGATACGCGACCGGGAAGACCGGCTGAACAAAACGACGGTCCAGGCATACAGCCCCTATCCCATATTGAACGCGGCGCTCTCTGTCTATATCGGCCGGGCGGAGGCGCTGGGGATTCCCGTCGAATGCAGCGTGAGCCTCTCCTCGAAGCTCCGGGTCGATGAACATGAGTTCTCCATCGTATTGTCCAATTTGCTGGAAAACGCGATTGAGGCCGCGAAGGAGGCGCCGGAGGGAGCGCGCGCCATTTCTGTCGGCATCCGGCACCGCGCCAAAGCCGTTGTGATGGAGATTGTCAATCCATCCGTGAAGCCACTCGTCCTGGATGAAAAGGGCTTGCCGGTGACCAGCCGGAAAGGGCACGGCCTCGGCATGGCGTCCCTTTCGGCCTTTCTGGAAAAGTACGGGGCTTACGCGGACTTCACCCAGGAAAATGACCAGGTACGCTTCGCCATGTATTGGGAGGGAGAGAATTGATACAGATCGCGATTGTAGACGATGAGATGATCGATCTGGTCACGGCGGAAAACTTCCTGTGGCGTCATATAAAGGAGTGGTATCCGAAGGAATCCGGGGGGATACGGATTGACACTTTTTCCCGGGGCGAGGATATGATTTCAGCCTTCGAGCCGGGCTCCTACGACCTCGTCATTCTCGATATCTGCATGGAGGGCGTCACCGGGATGCAGGTCGCCGAAGTGATCCGGAGCAAGGACCAGAATGTCAGCATCCTCTTCCTGACCGGCAGCGACGACTACATCATGGAGGGCTATCGCGTTTTTGCCGACGGATACTTTATAAAGCCGCTGGCCGATCACGAGGAGGAATTCGAGAATACCTTCCGCCATATCTTCCCCAGGCTGATGGAGCGATACCGGGAACTTCCGGTACAAAGCGGCGGCATCTCTTTTTCCGTGCCTTACCGCAACATCCGCTACGTCGATATCGACCACCGCCATCAACTCCGGTTGCACCTCACCGACCGCAATGTGAATGTTACCATGACCTACGACGAATGCCGGGAAAAGCTGCTGGCCGATGCGCGTTTCCTCGAATGCCACCACCGCATCCTGGTCAATATGGACATGATCAATTCCATGCAGAAGGAGGATTTCGTCCTGACGGACGGGGAAAAGGTTCCGATAAGTTACCGGCGTCAAAAAGAGGCCAAGGCGAAGTATATGCATTACCTCGTACACCGGTAAACGAGCGAAATGCCACCGGGCGGGTCAATATACCCCAACCACCTGCCATACGGCTTTGATTGAGATAAAAAAACCTCCTGTTACCGCTACTTTTGGTAACAGGAGGTTCTTTATTGTCTTTATCCCGGGAATCCGCCGCCGGGAATCGTCAGGGATTCGCCGTAAGGCGCGAATGAATTCGGCGCGGAACCGTATCAGCAGGTATGGCAGGCTTCGTAGAGGCCCTTTTCCTTCAGCACTTTGACGGCGAGGTCGCCCATGGCAGCCACGGTCTCGGCGACTTCGATGCCGGCGTCGTTCAGTGCCTTGATCTTGTCCGCCGCCGTGCCCTTGCCGCCGGAGATGATGGCGCCGGCGTGGCCCATGCGTTTGCCCGGAGGCGCCTGCTGGCCGCTGATGAAGCCGATGATGGGTTTCTTCATGTTCGCCTTGATCCATTCGGCGGCTTCTTCCTCGGCGGTGCCGCCGATTTCACCGATCATCATGACGGCCAGCGTCTCATCGTCCTTGTTGAAGGCGTCCAGTACGTCGATGAAGTCGAGGCCCTTGACCGGGTCGCCGCCGATGCCGATGCAGGTGGTCTGGCCGATGCCGGCCATGGTGAGCTGGTAGGTGACCTCATAGGTCAGGGTGCCGGAGCGGGAGATGACGCCGACATGGCCTTTCTTGTGGATATAGGTCGGCAGGAGGCCGAGGCGGCACTCGTCCACAGTCAGGATGCCGGGGCAGTTCGGCCCGATGAGCTTGGTGTGACGGTCCTTCAGGTAGTGACGCACCTTCACCATATCGAGGACCGGGATGTGCTCGGTGATGCAGACGACGAGGTCGACGCCGGCGTCCGCCGCTTCCATGATGGAGTCGGCCGCGAACCGCGCCGGGACGTAGATGACCGAGACATTCGCTCCCGTCACATGCACCGCGTCGGTGACGGTGTTAAAGACCGGGATGGAGCCCAGCACGACTTCGCCGGCCCGGCCCGGGGTGACGCCGGCCACCACGTTGGTGCCGTATTCTTTCATGATATTCGTATGGAAGGTCGCCTGCTTGCCGGTGATGCCCTGCACGACGACTTTGCTCTGCTTGCCTACGTAAATTCCCATCGCTCAATCCTCCTTAGGCCTTCCAGGCTCCCGCCTTGTGCTGCTTGGCAAGCTCGACGGCCTGCTTCGCGCCTTCTTCCATCTTCTCCGCCATATAGACGCCGGGGACGCTGGCTTCTTTCAAAATCTTGCGTCCGGCATCGACGTTGGTGCCGTCGAGGCGCGCGATGACCGGCACCCGGAGGCCGACGACCTTCGCCGCCTCGACGATGCCGCCGGCGATGACGTCGCATTTATTGATGCCGCCGAAGATGTTGACGAAGACGCTGTGCACCTGGTCGTCCGACTGCATGATGCGGAAGGCTTCGGCGATCTTCTCGACCGTGGAGTCGCCGCCGACGTCGAGGAAGTTCGCGGGCTCGCCGCCGTAGTATTTGATGATGTCCACGGTAGCCATGGCCAGGCCGGCGCCGTTGACCATGCAGGCCACGTCGCCGCCGAGGTTGACATAGGACAGCGACGCCTTCGCCGCCGCCCGCTCCTTCGGATCCTCCTCGCTCTCGTCGCGCATAGCCTCGATTTCCGGATGGCGGAACAGGGCGCTGTCGTCGAAGTTCAGCTTGGCGTCGAGGGCCATGACCTCGTTCTCTTTCGTCACCACCATCGGGTTGATTTCCGCCAGCGAGCAGTCCTTCCCGATGAATACCTTGTAAAGCGCGTCCATGAATTTCGTCGCCTTGCCCTGGACCTCCGGCTTGAGTTTCAGGTTGAAGGCCATGCGGCGCGTCTGGAACGGCATCAGCCCCGTCACCGGGTCGATGTATTCCTTGAAGATTTTCTCCGGCGTTTCGGCGGCGACCTTCTCGATCTCCATGCCGCCCTCGGTGGAGCCCATCATGACGACCTGCGCCGTCTTGCGGTCAATGGCAAAGCCCAGATAGTATTCCTTCTCGATGTTGGAGCCTTCCTCGATCAGGAGGCGGTTCACCTGCTTGCCCTCGGG
The DNA here is from genome assembly GCA_017444395.1 of Schwartzia sp. (in: firmicutes). GTDB lineage: Bacteria > Bacillota > Negativicutes > Selenomonadales > Selenomonadaceae > RGIG3544. Next base: position 28,429 of record JAFSWT010000034.1, read on the forward strand.
GCCGGTCTGGTGGGTGACCAGGACTTTGCCCAGAAGCTCCGAGGCGTGGAGCTTGACTTCCTCGATGCTCTTGGCGAGCTTGACGCCGCCCGCCTTGCCGCGGCCGCCGGCGTGGATTTGCGCCTTGACCACGACCACAGGGGTCCCGAGGTCCTTCGCGATGCGCGCCGCCTCCTCGGGGCTGAACGCCGCCTTGCCGTTCGGCACCTTGACGCCGAACTCACGGAGAATCTGCTTGCTTTGGTACTCGTGGATGTTCATAGACTAGCCTCCCTGTCTGGTGTCCCGTACCATTACGGGCTGGAACCGGCGGCAAGGGGCCGCCGGCGAAACACTTATAAGTATATTTTATCTTGTTTTTGGGCTTTCGTCCACTGAAAAATCCTGTTCATCTTCCAAAAAAGCCGGAGGCGTTTTCCTTTTCCGCCCCCGGCCAAAAAATGGATAGAAACAGTATTAAAGCATCGAGGCCCGGAGATCGGCGCCGCTTTTGGCGGAGAGGTAGGCCGGCGGGATGTCGAGAACGGTGACGCAGCCGGTGCGGCCTTCCCGCGCCAGACGGTACACGGCCCGGGCATAGGCGGCGAGGACGCCGGTGGTGAATTCGGGATTCGAATCCAGTTTCAGGCGGAACTCGACGATGTGGGCGTGCTCTTTTGCCGCCCCAGTGCGGCCGGAGCGGATGACGAAACCGCCGTGGGCGAGGCCGGCGTGCTTTTCCTTCATTTCCGCCTCACTGATGAAATGCACCGTCGTGTCATAGTCAGCAAAGTAGTCGGGCATGGTCTTGATGGCCTGCTCCACCGCCACCGGGTCCGCCCCGTCCTCGAGGACGACGTAGCATTCCCGGGTGTGCTTCTGCCGCGTGGTGAGGTCAGGGTTCTCGCCGGACCGCACGCGCTCCAGCGCCGCCTCCACCGGCACCGTGTACTGCCGCGCGTCCCGGACGCCGGGCACGCGGCGGATGGCGTCGGAATGCCCCTGGCTGACGCCCCGGCCCCAGAAGGTGTAGTCGCGACCCTCCGGCAACACGGCGCTGCCATAGACCCGCGCCAGGGAAAAGAGCCCCGGGTCCCAGCCGACGGAGATGGCCGCCAGTGTCCCCGCCGCCCGCGCCGCCGCGTCCACGGCCGCGAAGTGGTCCGGGATGTGGGCGTGGGTGTCAAAGCTGTCCACGACGTTGAACCATTTGGCGAAAGCCGGCGTCTGCTTCGGCAGGTCGGTGGCGCTGCCGCCGCAGAGGATCATCACGTCGATGCGGTCCTGCCACGCCTCGGCTTCGTCAGCGCGCACCACCGGCACCCCCGGCGTCGCGATTTTCAGTGCCGAAGGGTCGCGCCGGGTGAAAACCGCCGCCAGCTCCATATCCTCATTCGCCCGGACCGCCAGCTCCACGCCGCGCCCCAGGTTGCCATACCCCAAAATACCGATGCGAATGCTCATTTTCCGTCCCCCTGTCCAAATCCCAGTTCTTCTTTGTGAGCCTGCATACCGGCGATGCAAAGCTCCATGACAGCAGCCGTCTCCATGCCCAGAAGGGCGCAACCCCGGTCGATGATCTCCCGGCTGCATCCGGCAGCGAACCGCTTGTCCTTGTATTTCTTCTTCAGGCTCTTCACCGCCATGCCGTCCAGCCCCTCGGGCCGCATGAGACCATAGGCGTGCACGATGCCCGTGAGCTCGTCCACGGCGAAGAGGCTCTTTTCCAGATCCGTCGTGGGCTCGATCTCTTCGGTGGTGACGCCGTAGCCGTGGGAGATGATGGCGTCGATGTCCGCCGCGTCAATCCCCTCCGGCTCCAAGAGTTCCCGCACATGATGGCAGTGCTCCTGCGGGAACTTCTCGTAATCCACATCGTGCAGGTAGCCGATGGCCTCCCAGTATTCCCGGTCGGCGCCGAAATGCTCCGCCATGGCCCCCATGGCCGCGCTTACCGCCCGGGCGTGGGTGAAGAGGTGTTCCTCTGTGGTATGCTTCGCCAGGACCTCCCTGGCCTTGTCCATTGTCAAACGACTCATGACAAACAATCCCCCGCTTTCTCCGGCGCGACGCGATCCCGCGCCGGTATGTGTTTCCATGAAAAAGGAGGCCATCCGGCATAATGCCCTGCGGATAGCCTCCTTAAACAAAGTATCGTGTATGAAATTCAACCGATCGGAACCCGTGCCTGCCGGACGATGCGATTATTCGCTCACCGACCCGGCCTCAGCGACCTCCTGGCCCTCGTCCCCGATAGCCTCCTCCGACAGCAGCGCCTCGTCCGCGGCATCGGGATCGACGACGCTGATATTGCGGTAACGGCTCATGCCGGTGCCCGCCGGAATCAGCTTGCCGATGATGACGTTCTCCTTGAGACCGATCAGCGGATCCACCTTGCCCTTGATGGCAGCGTCCGTAAGGACCCGGGTGGTTTCCTGGAAGGAAGCCGCCGACAGGAAGGAATCCGTGGCCAGCGACGCCTTGGTGATTCCCAGCAGAATCGGCTTCGCCACTGCCGGCTCACCATCGTTCTCGATGACCCGCGCGTTCGCCGCCTCAAAGGAATTGATATCGACGTACTCACCGGGCAGGAAATCGGTGCTGCCCGACTCCTCGATCTTGACCTTGTGCAACATCTGCCGCACCATGACCTCGATGTGCTTGTCGTTGATCTCAACGCCCTGGGACTTGTAGACCTTCAGCACCTCGTAAACGAGATATCGCTGGGTCTCCCGGAGACCGCAGACCCGCAGGATGTCATGGGGGTTGATGGAACCTTCGGTGATCTTGTCGCCAAGCTTCAGAACCATGCCGTTCTGCGCCACCAGACGCGCCCCAAAGGGAATCGCGTACTCCCGGGGTTCGCCCTCTTCCGGCGTCAGAATGACCTTGCGGGCGCCCTTTTCGTCCTCGGCAATCTCCGCCGTACCCTCGATCTCGGCGATAATGGCGTTGTGCTTGGGTTTCCGGGCCTCGAAGAGCTCCTCAACCCGAGGCAGACCCATGGTGATGTCCTCGCCGGCGACACCACCGGAGTGGAACGTCCGCATGGTGAGCTGGGTGCCCGGCTCGCCGATGGACTGCGCGGCGATGATGCCCACCGCTTCGCCCACGTCCACCTCGGTAGCGTTGGCCAAATCGCGGCCATAGCACTTGACGCAGACGCCATACTGGGATTTGCAGGTCAGGACGCTGCGAATGGAAACATGATCCCGGATCTGGCAGATCTTTTCCGCCAGGTCCTCGTCAATGGTATCATTCAGCGACGCGATTTTCTTCTTCGTCTTGGAATCGATGATGTCCTCCGCCAGCACCCGGCCGACGATGCGGTCCACCAACGGCTCAATGACACTGTTGCCGTCCTTGATGGCCTCGACCTTGATGCCCCGGACGTTATTGTTGCGGACCTTGATTTCCTTGGCGTCACTGTCAAGCGCCGCCTCCACGTCCTCCGCCGTGAGCGTCGTCCCGGCGGGCACGATTTCCTCGCCCGTACTGGAAAGGACCGCGGCGGTAATCTTCTTGCCGGCCACTTCGCGGATAAACGCCTTCTTCAGGGAAAGACGCGTCTTGGTCACCGTCGTGCCCAGCTGAATCGTCTCCGACAGCATGGCATTGCTGGTGACCGCTTCCGTCGACGTCAGCGAGCCCCGGATGACGATGGATTTCACCTTGGCCTTGCCGAGCATCACGAGGCTTTCCTCGCTGAGCACGGTATCCCGTTCAAGGAGAACATCGCCCTTCTTGGGATCGGTGACCGCCGCGCCCAGGACACGGCCGATCAGAAGGTCCTGCAAAATCTCCAGTGCCTGCGCGGAATTCATGGCCAACCGCGCCCGCTCCCGGAGCAGATTGATGGTGAGGACGTCGCAGTCTTCCTCGCGTACGATGACATCCTGGGCCACGTCCACCAGGCGGCGGGTCAGATAGCCCGAGTCCGCCGTACGGAGCGCCGTATCGGCCAGGCCCTTGCGAGCGCCGTGGGAAGAGATGAAGTAATCGGAAACCGTAAGACCCTCGCGGAAATTCGCCGTAATCGGCAGGGCGATGATCTTGCCCGAGGGGTCGGACATCAGCCCGCGCATACCCGCCAACTGACGCATCTGCTGCGCGTTACCGCGGGCACCGGAATCCGCCATCATGAAGATCGGATTGTCGGCGGCCATGTTCTTCATCATGGCCTCGCCCACATGGTCGGTGGTCTTGTTCCAGAGATCGACTACCTTGTTGTATCGCTCTTCCTCGGTAATCAGGCCGCGGCCGAACTGCCGTTCAATCTTGTTGACGAGCTGCTTCGTCTCGTCGATGATGGCCTGCTTCTCCGGCGGCACAATGACATCGGAAATGGCCACCGTCATGCCCGCCAGGCAGGCGTAATGATAGCCGAGATTCTTGACGTTGTCGATGACCTCCGCCGTCCGGCCGCCGCCCAGATATTTGAAGCATTTGGCGACGAGCTTGCCCATTTCCTTCTTGTCGATGCGGATGCCGTACTCCCACTGACCGGTTTTCTTGTCCTGCCGGAAATAGCGGATTTCCGGCGGCAGGATTTCGTTGAAGATCATGCGGCCCAGCGATGTCTTGACGAGACCGTATCCCTCAATGCGGGTCTTGATTTCCGCCTGCAGGGATAGTTCGTTGTGCTGATAGGCCAAAAGTGCTTCCTCGATGCCGGTGACAACCATGCCCTCGCCCAGGGCGCCGGGTTTCAGGATTGTCAGGTAATAGGAACCCAGAATCATATCCTGGGTCGGCACGATGATGGGGCGGCCGTCTTTCGGCGCCAGGATGTGGTTCGCCGCCAGCATCAGGATGCGGGCCTCCGCCTGGGCCTCCGCCGAAAGCGGCAGATGAATCGCCATCTGGTCGCCGTCGAAGTCAGCATTGTAAGCGGTGCAGGCCAAAGGATGCAGTTTCAGGGCGCGGCCCTCGGTCAGCACCGGCTCAAAGGCCTGGATGCCCAGCCGGTGAAGCGTCGGAGCACGGTTCAGGAGCACCGGATGCTCCTTGATGACCTCCTCGAGGACGTCCCAGACCTCGGGACGGACCCGCTCCACCATGCGCTTGGCCGCCTTGATGTTGTTGGCGACCCCACTGTTGACGAGCTTTTTCATCACGAAGGGCTTGAAGAGCTCCAGCGCCATTTCCTTCGGCAAACCGCACTGGTGCAACTTCAGCTCCGGCCCGACCACGATGACGGAACGGCCGGAGTAATCGACGCGCTTACCCAGGAGATTCTGGCGGAAGCGGCCCTGCTTGCCCTTGAGCATATCGGAGAGGGATTTCAGCGGGCGGTTGCCCGGCCCGGTGACAGGACGGCCCCGGCGCCCGTTGTCGATGAGAGCGTCCACCGCCTCCTGGAGCATCCGCTTCTCGTTGCGCACAATGATGTCCGGCGCCCCAAGGTCCAGCAGGCGTTTCAAACGATTGTTGCGGTTGATGACCCGGCGATAGAGATCATTGAGGTCGGAGGTGGCAAAACGGCCGCCGTCGAACTGCACCATCGGGCGCAAATCCGGCGGGATTACCGGCACCACATCCATAACCATCCACGAGGGCTGATTGCCGGACTTGCGGAAGGCCTCCACCACTTCGAGACGACGAATGGCCCGGATCTTCTTCTGTCCGCTGACCTCACTGAGCTCCTGCCTGAGCGACTCACTCATCTCGTCGAGGTCAAGCTCCTTCAGCAGGACCTGGATAGCTTCGGCCCCCATGCCCACCTTGAAGGTGTCCCCATACGTCTCGCGAATCTCATGATACTCGGCTTCTGACAGAAGCTTCTTTTTGCTGAGCACTTTCTCCGGCACCGTACCGGGGTCCAAAACGATATAGGACGCGAAATAAAGCACCTTTTCCAGGGCACGCGGCGAAATATCGAGAATCAGGCCCATCCGGCTCGGGATGCCCTTGAAATACCAGATATGGGAGACCGGCGCCGCCAGCTCGATATGGCCCATTCGCTCACGGCGCACCTTGGCCCGGGTCACCTCGACGCCGCAACGGTCGCAGACGATGCCCTTATAGCGGATGCGCTTGTACTTGCCGCAGTGACACTCCCAGTCCCGGGTCGGACCAAAGATGCGCTCGCAGAAAAGCCCGTCCCGTTCCGGCTTCAATGTCCGGTAGTTGATGGTCTCCGGCTTCTTGACCTCGCCATAGGACCACTCCCGGATCTTATCCGGCGAAGCCAGCCCGATTCGCATCGAATCGAAATTGTTTACGTCCAGCAAGGGGTTGACACTCCCTTCTCACTCTAGGCGCGTTTGCGCCTCGTATCAATCATCGTACCCGTCGTCATCGTCCTCGGGGGCGTCATAGGCGTCGTCCTCCCGGACTTCCTCCAGGCTGCCCAGCTCGGCAATGATATCCTCATCGGAAAGATCGACATCCAGATCGCTGTCGTCCTCGTTCTCGTCGTAAGAGTCGCCTTCTTCCTCCGTCCCGCCGGCCGGAGCCTCCTCCGGCTTTGGCGCCACCCCGGAAACGTCAAGGTCAAGCTCTCGCGCCGTCTCGTTGATATCGTCCTCGTCGTCCTGAATCACGATTTCCTGCGCGTCCTCGGAGAGCACCTTGATATCGAGACCGATGCTTTGAAGCTCCTTGATCAGAACCTTGAAGGACTCCGGCACGCCCGGCTCAGGAATATTCTCGCCCTTGACGATGGCCTCGTAGGTCTTGACGCGGCCCACCACGTCATCGGATTTCACCGTCAGGATTTCCTGCAATGTATAGGAGGCGCCGTAGGCTTCGAGGGCCCAGACCTCCATCTCGCCGAAGCGCTGACCGCCGAACTGCGCCTTGCCGCCCAACGGCTGCTGCGTGACCAACGAGTACGGGCCGGTGGAACGGGCATGGATCTTGTCGTCCACCAGATGGTGGAGCTTCAGCATGTAAACGCAGCCCACCGTAACCCGGTTCTCGAAGGGCTCGCCGGTCCGGCCGTCGTAAAGCACCGTCTTGCCGTCCGCCGAGAGCCCCGCCGCCTCGATGGTAGCGAAAACCTCATTCTCCTTTGCCCCGTCGAAAACCGGCGTGGCGATGTGGAGTCCGGCAACATCCGGCTTCGGCATCCCGTATGTATCGAAATCGTAGCCCAGGGCGCGGAGCTTGTCCTCTACGCCGGGGACATTTTCCTTGATCTGCTTGCCGATTTCCCGGACCGCCATGCCCAGATGGGTCTCCAGGATCTGGCCGATGTTCATGCGGGACGGCACGCCCAAGGGATTCAGCACGATATCCACCGGCGTCCCGTCGGGCAGGAACGGCATATCCTCCTGCCGCATGATGCGGGAAACGACGCCCTTGTTGCCGTGACGGCCGGACATCTTGTCGCCCACGGAAATCTTGCGCTTCTGGGCGATATAGACCCGCACCAGCTGATTGACGCCGGGGGAGAGCTCGTCGTTGTTCTCCCGGGTGAATACCTTGACGTCGACGATCTTGCCCGCCACGCCATGGGGCACCCGGAGCGACGTATCCCGGACCTCCCGGGCCTTCTCGCCGAAAATCGCCCGGAGCAGACGCTCCTCGGCGGTGAGCTCCGTCTCGCCCTTCGGCGTGACCTTGCCCACCAGGATATCGCCGGGACGCACCTCGGCTCCGATGCGGATGATGCCGTCCTCGTCGAGGTCGCGCAGGGCTTCCTCAGCCACGTTCGGGATATCGCGGGTAACCTCTTCCGGACCCAGCTTCGTATCCCGGGCATCGCATTCGTATTCTTCGATGTGAATGGACGTGTAAAGGTCGCGCTTCACCAGGTTCTCACTCAGGAGAACCGCGTCCTCGTAGTTGTAGCCTTCCCAGGGCATATAGGCGACGATGATGTTGTATCCCAGCGCCAGCTCGCCGTGGTCCGTGGCCGGTCCGTCGGCGATCGGCTGCTTCTCCGTGACCTTATCGCCCTTGAAGACAATCGGCACCTGATTGATGCAGGTTCCCTGATTGGAGCGCAGGAATTTCTGCAATTTGTAAGTGTCAATGTCGCCGCCCTTGGCGCGGATGCGGATCTGGTCCGCCGACACCGACTCCACCGTCCCGGCCCGCTTTGCCAGCACCATGACGCCGGAGTCGCAGGCGGCCTTGTACTCCATGCCCGTCCCCACCAGCGGGGCCTGGGTCCTGAGGAGCGGCACCGCCTGACGCTGCATATTGGCGCCCATCAGCGCGCGGTTAGCGTCGTCGTTCTCCAGGAACGGGATCATCGCCGTAGCGATGGAAACCACCTGCTTTGGCGACACGTCCATATAGTCCACGCGGTCCCGGTGCGCCAGCACCGTCTCCTCGTGATGGCGGGCCGTAACGCGTTCGTTCACGAACCAACCGTTTTCATCCAGTGGCTCGTTGGCCTGGGCGATGGTGATATTGTCTTCCTCGTCCGCCGTCAGGTAGCGGACTTCTTCCGTCACTCGCTTGTTAACCTTGTCAACCTTGCGGTACGGCGTCTCCATGAACCCGAACTGGTTGATCCGGGCGTAGTTGGAGAGGGAACCGATGAGGCCGATGTTCGGACCTTCCGGCGTCTCGATAGGGCACATGCGGCCGTAGTGAGAGTTGTGGACATCGCGGACCTCGAAACCGGCCCGCTCCCGCGAGAGGCCGCCCGGGCCCAGGGCCGACAGGCGCCGCTTGTGAGTGAGCTCCGACAGGGGATTGTGCTGATCCATGAACTGGGACAGCTGCGAGGAGCCGAAGAACTCCTTGATGGCCGCCACCACCGGCCGGATATTGATGAGTGCCTGCGGGGTGATGACATCCACATCCTGAATCGACATGCGCTCCCGGACCACCCGTTCCATACGGGAAAGGCCGATGCGGAACTGGTTCTGCATCAGCTCACCCACCGAACGCACCCGGCGGTTACCCAGATGGTCGATGTCATCGGTACGTCCCACGCCGTCCGACAGATTCAGCAGGTAGCTGATGGAAGCCAGGATATCGTTCCTGGTAATCGTGCGTTCGTGATACGGCAACGTCGGCGAGCAAATGAGCTTGATCCGCTGCATCTCGCCATCCTCGCGCTTGACCCGGACATAGAGGACAATCGCCTCTCCCTCCGGGAACAGCGCCGCCTCATCCTCCGCCGTGATCTTGTCCAGCATCGGCTCATCGATTTTCTCGCCCGCCGGCAGGACGATCTCCCCCGTCTCCTTGTTGACCAGGGATTCCTCCAGGATCTGGCCGAGGAGGCGCCGCTTCCAGCCGAGTTTCTTCGTCAGTTTATACCGGCCCACCGTGGCGAGATCGTAGCGCTTGGGATCGAAAAACATGTTCTCCAGCATCTGCTGGGCGCTCTCCTCCACCACCGGTTCTCCGGGGCGCAGACGGTGATAGATCTCCCTCAGGGCCTCGCCCTTCGTATTCGTGTTGTCATGTTCCAGCGTCGACATGATCAACGGATGATCGTCGAAAATCTCTCGGATGGTCTCATTGGACTCATAGCCCAGCGCCCGGAGCAGGAACGTCACTGGAACCTTGCGGTTGCGGTCAATGCGCACTGACAGGACATCGTTCGCGTCCGTTTCCAGCTCAATCCACGCCCCCCGGTTCGGGATCAGCGTCGAGTTGTAGAGCTTCTTGCCCGAGGCATCAATCGTTTCCATATAATAGGCACCCGGCGAGCGCACCAGCTGGCTGACGATGACACGCTCGGCGCCGTTGATGATGAACGTGCCCGTCTCCGTCATCAGCGGGAAATCCCCCATGAAGACGTCCTGCTCCTTGATTTCGCCGGTTTCCTTGTTCAGGAGCTGCACCTTGACCCGGAGCGGCGCGTTGTAAGTGACATCCCGTTCCTTGCATTCGTCCAGCTCGTACTTCGGCTTCCCGAGGGAGAATTCGCCAAAGGAAAGGACCAGATTGCCCGTGAAATCCTGAATGGGCGAGATATCATTGAAAATCTCCCTGAGCCCTTCCTCCTTGAACCATTGATAGGAATTGAGCTGGATGTCCAGCAAATGCGGCATCTCCATGACTTCTTTGATCTTGGCGTAGCTATACCTCGTTCTCTTGCCCACCGGCACAGGATTAAACATCCAACCCGTCACTCCTTAGCCCACAAATGACAACACGGCGTAATGGAGAGGCGCCCGCTCCTCCATTCGTACCCACGGCGCAAATACCGCCTCATAAGGTAACCGTCACCGGATGACTCCCCCCAACGGCTTCCCGCGCAAACAGCAAAAAACAGAGAGCAAGAAAAGACAAGGCTTACGTCGTTTTTTAAACCTTGTCCCACATCTGCCCTTATTCCATTAAAGCGCGCGATTGCTCCCGGAAAACCGCACGATCTTCTTTCGTTTGGCGGCACGGAAAACAACCCATAAGATATTTCTGCAATTTAATATGATAGCATATACGAAAATCACTGTCAAACATTTTTATCCGGCGGAACAAAAAATTTTCTAAGCAAATTTTCTAAGCGCAAAAAACCGCCGCCCCTCCTTCAGGACGGCGGTTCTTCTCCTGCCCGTTCGCTGTACTGCTACCTCCCGTGGCTACTGCCTCTTTCCCAGTCGCTCACCGTCAGTGGGCAGCCGTTGTACCGATTACGGCATCCAGCACCGGCCAGACGTCCGCTGTCTCATGGCCGGCCCGCCAGAACGCCGCTCCCGCCAGATCATAGCGACTGATCAGCGCCGCCTTGAGGGTGAGGGAGCGCCGGTCCTCCTGCCAGACCCGGTAAAGGCTGCCGCCCTCCCGGTACTCGAAGTAGTAAAGGCCGAGCTCCGGCTGCCAGTAGCGCACCGGCTTTTTCTCCTTCAGGAGTTGCTCCGCTTTTTCCATGTAGAGCGTCTTGACGCTCTGGAGCTGACCTCCCTTTTCCTCCCAAATCCGCATGTAGAGCGGCATGCCCAGCAGAAGCTTCTCTGGCGGCACCTCCTCCAGCGTCGCCTCAAGGCCCCGCTCCACCCAGGGCAGCGACGCCACCGGCCCCGCTTCGCTGGCGCCGGCGCCATGCTCATCGTAAGCCATCAGCGCCAGATAGTCCAGGGACTCCGCCAACGCCCGGCGGTCGTAACAGAGCGACCAGTTCGGACTGCCTCCGGGAATCGTGACGTCCATGGAGACCGTCAGCCCCTTTTGATGGAACGCCCTGGCCGCCGCCTTCACAAAAGCGGTGAGCCGGTCCCGGTCCTCCAGGTTGATGTTCTCGAAATCGATATTGAATCCGTCCAGCTTGCACGTTTCCGCCATCTTCAGCAGATTCTTTATCGCCGTCTCCTGCCCCTGGGGATTTGCCAGAAAACGGCCCGTGACATCGGGGTCGAACCCCCCGTTCCCCACCAGCGCCCAAACCTTATAGCCCTTAGCGTGAGCCGCGTCGCTGTAACGGCGGTCCGCTTTTCCCTCGTATGCCTTGATGGTCCCTTTCTCGTCGGCGATGACAAACCAGCAGGGGGAAATCACGTTGACCCCGGACGCCGCCGGCGGTTCCAGCACGTCTTCTTTCCGGCCGAACTCCCGTTGCCAAAGGAGCCGGATGCCGCCCGGTTCCGTCCGCTCCGGGGGCCGCCGCGTCCGGGCGGCTTCCTCCTCCGCCCGCTTTTCCTTCCACTGGGCGAGGATGTCCCGGATGCCATCCCCCGGCTCCGCTGCCGCTGCTACGCCTCCCAGCCAGAGACAGAAAACGAAAAACAAGCCCACGCCCAACCATCGCTTCTTCATGTGCTGTACTCCTTCCCATTCTGCCACCGCCCCGCTGCCGGGACGGGAAAACCGGATTCCGCGCATACCGCGGACGATCTGTAACGAGCAGGTTCTTAACACTCGCGGAAAAAAGAAAGAGAGCCCCCGAAAAGGCTCTCTGGCTTTCATTATTCCGCCGTGAACGGCAAAAGCGCGATATTGCGGGCGCGCTTGATCGCTACCGTTACCTGGCGCTGATGCTTGGCGCAGTTGCCGGAAATGCGGCGGGGCAGGATCTTCCCCCGCTCCGTGGTGAACCGGCGGAGCTTTGCCGCATCCTTGTAGTCGATATGCTCGACCTTATCCACGCAGAAGCTGCAAACCTTCTTGCGGGGACGTCTGCTCCTGTCACGTCTGATCACGATCCAAATCCTCCTTTATGGCAAGCCGGTCTCCCGGCCAAACCCTCACTTAAAACGGAATGTCGTCGTCGCTTACCGGGCCGCCAAAGGAAGCCGCCGGGCCGCCCAGCGGGGCTGCGCCGGACGCGGGCGCTCCCATCGGCGCGCCGCCCATTGGGGCCGCACCGCCAAAGGAACCGCCGTCGCTGTGCGACTTCGACTCCGCGAACTCAATGTCGAAGACATTGACCTCGGTCACGTACTTCTTTTGCCCGTCCGGGCCCTCAAAGCTGCGCGACTGCAACCGGCCCTCCACCAGGATCTTCGAACCCTTGCGGAGATAGTTGCCGGCAAAATCCGCCAGCCGCTCCCAGGCGACGAGACTCAGAAAATCCGCTGTCTGCTGGCCTTCGGTCATGTTGTTGCGACTGATGCGCCGATCTACAGCGATTGTCATGCGGGCCACAGACTTACCCGACTGCGTCGTGCGGACATCCGGGTCGCGGGCCAGCCGGCCCATCAAGATCACCTTGTTCATGGCGATGCCCTCCTGGATTATTCCTCACTGGCCGCCGGAGCAGCCGCTTCCGCCGGAGCTTCATCCTCTTCCGACTTCACGATCATGTGCTTGAGGATATCGTCGGTGATCTTCATCACGCGATCCACCTCGTTCACGCAAGCCGCTTCGCAGTTCACGTAAAGCAGGCAATAGTAGCCTTCGGTGCACTTCTTGATCTCGTAGGCAAGACGCTTCTTGCCCCACCGATCCTCTTTTTCGATCGTGCCGCCGTTGTTCGTGATGAGCTTGGTGAACTTCTCGATGACCGCGTTCGTCGGCTCCTCTTCCATCGGCTTCACGATGAATATGACTTCGTACTTTTTCACGAAATCACCTCCTCTTTGGACTTTGGCCCTCCTCTTCCGAAGGGCAGGGAAGGTTCAAAAGAATTTTTCAAACCTGACTCGACCGGACAATTATACCACTGAAAAAAACGCTTGGCAAGAAAAAGTTACGGATTCGGCTGAAAGCCGTTGGAATTGCCGGGCTCTTCCAGACGAGCGCCGCATTCACCGCAGAACGTGTGCTCCTCCGCATAATGACTGCCGCACTGAGGACAGGTCTTATACTCCGCCACCATCTCTTCGAGAGGGACGCCGCACTCGCCGCAGAAGCCGTGTTCATCGTCGTACCGGCGGCCGCATTGCGGACAACTTTTCATCGCTTTCCCCTCCTACTTCATCCGATGCCAACGAGCGCTGGACTCCCGCCTTTATGACGGGAGATAAGCGCTCGCAGGCCCTGGGTAAATTCGACTAAATTCCGTGGGAGTCAAAAACTCCCACTGAATAAGTCTCATTTCACCTTGACGCCATCCCGCCACTCGCTGGTCGTACTATGGCCGTCTCCGTATGTGTGCTTGATCCGGCCGTGGAGGCGGCCGTCCTTGAAGCCGCCCTCATCGCTGCGGGCGAAGGAATTGTCCTTGTTGTACCAGTTGGCGACGCCATCGCCGTTGGCGAACTCCTGGGCGCCCTGGCGGACGGTGTCGCCGTACCAGCGGACGGTGGCGCCCTCCACGATCTCATCGGCCCAGACCAGTACGCCCTTGTTGGTATCACGATACCAGTGCGGATCGGCGGGGTCAAAGGCCGATGCCTCGCCCTTCTTGGCCGAGCCGGAAATCATCCGCTGGACTGCCGCCCCCGGATTGGCCAGGAACTCGCCGACGGTAACGCCCCGTACGATCATCAGCCCGACAAAAAGGATGAGCAGGAGCATCACGACGCGGAAAATGATGATTTTCGTGTTCTTCTTGCCGCTCTCCCCCGCCGCTGTCGTGATGGGCGGCGGCGCCGGATGCGTCGCCGGGGTCTGTTTCAGGGCGGCGGCGGTGGCCGCCTCGGCCTCGGCATCGGACTCTGCCTCAGCCTTTTCGGCTTCTCTTGCTTCCTCCGCCTCTTTCTCCCCAGGGTCCGCCGCTTTGGCGGGCACCTCGGACTCGTTCTCCCGCGCCGGGTCAGCGGCCCCGGATTCCGCGTCCGCATTGTCCGTCGCTGCCTTCGAATCATCACTTGAGGCCGCTTTTGCCAAAGCCGCCGCCCCAGCCAGGGCCGCCGCTCCGGCTGCCGCTTTAAGCGCGGCCGGCGTCTCCTTCTCCGGCTCTGCAACAGTCTCTGCCGGTGCCGATGCGCCGGCACGCGGTGCACGGCGGGCCGCGTTGGCCATCGCCGCCTCCAGCGGATTCATGGTACCCTGCCGTGCCGGGCTGCCGTCCAGGACATCCTCAATCGGCGCCCTCTCCGTCGGCGCCACCGGCTCCGGAGCAGGCGTTTCGACGACCGGCGGCGAAGACGACTCTGCCGGCGTATCCTCCGCCGGTGCCTCGCTTGCCGGCTTGTCCTTCGCCGTCATGGCCAGGGCTGCAGCCCCCGCGAGAACCGCCGCCCCCGCCGCGGCTTTCCCCAAGCCGGACGATGTCTTCTCCTCCGCGGCTGTCTTCTCCTGCGCAATGCGCCGGCCGGCATTGGCCAGCGCCGCTTCCAGCGGATTCAGCAACCCGCCGCCTGCCGGAACCGCCGGTCGCTCCGCCTTCGCCTGCCGTTCTTTTTCCTCGGCTTCTATACGCGCTTTTTCCTCAGCCTCGCGCCGGGCCGCTTCCTCGGCTTCGGCCTTCGCCGCCGCCTGCTCACGGCGGAGCTTTTCCTCGAACTCCCGCCGGACCTTTTCCTCAATCTCCCGGCGGATTTCCTCCTCTATCCGGGCCTTTGCCGTCTCAGCGTCTTCTCCCGGCTGGTCGTTCCGGTCCTTCGCCAGCGCCGCCACCGCCGCGCCCCCCGCCAGGGCCGCGCCACCGGCCAGCGCCGCCGCGCCCGTTTTACTGAACAGGCCGGACTCTCCCTCCATCTCAGGTTCCGTGCCCGGCTCCACCGCGTCCCGGTCGCCGCCGGTTTCGTCGCTGACGGCGCCACCCGCCAGGAGTCCGCTGTCGCCGCGGGTCCGGGTGGTCCGCAACGCGTCCGCGTCCAGCGGCCGGAACTCCACCTTCTCCGTCGTATCCGTCTCGATGGGCAGCGTCACTGCCTCGTCCGTATCCACCACTAGAGCATCCGGCTCCGCTACTTTATCAGGCGATTCCGCTGTCTCGCCGGCCGGAACCAACGTCAGGACCCGCCGGGGATCGATGGGTACCGCCCCCAGCTTAGCGCCGCAATAGGAACAGAATTTCGCCCCTATCTCAATCTTTTTGCCACAGTGCGTACAGAACCGCTGCACAAAACCATCTCCTCCAAGCATTGTGGACCGCGCCGGGTCTTCTTTCGCCGGCGCCTCGCTATCGCTTCATTATACCGCATTTCCCCGGTAAGCAAAAGCCATTTTCCGAAAAAACTCGAAAAACACCGCGCGTTCGTCAGCGATTCGGCAGGAAACCACCCGCGGGCACACACGTTCCCGGCGCCACCCGCAGGAAATCCTCATCGACCCGTTCCTCCGCCACCTTCCGCAGGATACCGCAGGCACCGGGCACCTCGGTGATCTTCCCGTTCAATACCGCCACCAGCGGCTCGATATAGGCCCGGACCGGCGCCAGGTCATAGCAACCGGTATCGATGAGATAGAACTCGTTGAATGTCTTGTAGAGCGCCCGCAAATATTGCTCGGCTTCGCTCCGTCCCTTCTTCGCCGTCAGCCGGTCCAGGTCGATTTCTGAAGCTTTCATCTGCTCCATCCAGCTGGCGGTCACGAAAATGCCGCGGATATCGCGCCGTAGCTCCGACAGCCGCGCCCCCGACAGCAAAAGGTCGAGGCAGTCCCGCGTCCGGGGGACCACCAGCTCCGCCTCCCCCGCCCGCAGGCCCGTCGTTCCCCCGCCACAGCCCGAGGGCAGCAAATAGACGCGTTCAATATTTGCCAGCCGGTCCAGGGTATCCTGCAGATATCGCTTGAGCTCCGCCGGATCGTTATGGAGCGTCCGGGGCAGGAACAGCACCGGCGTCCTGGCCCCGGCTTTCCGGAGCGCCGCCAGCAGCTCGTCCCGGACCGTCGGGCAGGAAAGGATTACACTTGTCATTATCATCATCTCCTTGGAGAAATCATTCCCGCCACGATTCCCGGCCCGGGAAAAATTTCCGTCGCTGGTTGAATGAAATCGGATTTCGTGATAAGATTCCATAGAAAGACAAAGGAAAAGGAGCATCGGAATGAGACGAAAAAAACCGGACATCCCCTCCGGCGCCAAAGGCAACGGGCAAATCCTGGAGTTTCCCCGCCTGCGGAAGGCCGCCCCGGCCAGGGCCAAGGGAGACTATAAGACGGTCCTGCTGGCCCAGGCCATGGAAATGTATGAGCCCTTTGACGAATACAAGAGCGGCGACGGCATCCCCGTCTTCCATAAAGTGCTGTTCAACGACGCCACGGAGTTCCTGCTGAATCTCAACGTGAGCCTCAAGGCCTGTCTCTACCTCGACGCCCAGACAATCCCGAAAAAGCTGGAATTCGTGAAGCCGCCGACGGAAAACGAGCGGGCCACCGGTGCTCTCTACCACGCTGTCTATGAGGACGGCAGCGACGGTCTGCTTTATGATTACGAAATCGAGGGTTTCTTCCGGGAATACCTGGCCGCCATCATCATCGACATCCACAACCGCTTCGAGGAATACGAGGCACGCTACGCCGTAGAGCTGGCTACTGACGGGGATTTCCGCATCGCCCTGGCCATCATCGGCGCCACCCGGACGCCCATGTTCAAATGCACCGAACAGGTCGATTACCCCGGCTATTGATATGGAAACCGCAAAATCCTCCCGACAAAATCAACCATCAAAAAGAACCGCTCCTGTCCCCGGGGGCGGTTCTTTTTTATCCCAGCTGCAGGCTGCCCTTGCCCTGCGGAATCCACTGGTTGTTCCGGTAGGCGAAGAACGCCGGGGCCAGCACGCGAATCCGGGCATAGGTACCGCCCTGGAAATTGGAATCGAAGAGGTCCTTTAAACCGCCGGCGTTATGGCGGCGGGCTTCATAGTGGATCCCGTGATTCGGCACCACGGCATAATGACCGGCCGACAACGGCAGCGCCCAGAGGTCCCCGGACGCCGCGCTTTCCGTATCGGCGAAATACGGTGGCGTATCCGGGTTTCGCACCCGTTCCTCGGTATTGAGGCACCGCAGTCCCCGCAGCCGGTACTTGCGGATGAACTCCTCCCGGACGGCCCTCCGCTCCGCCGCGTTCATGCCGGGGTGGAACAAGGCGTTGTACTCCTTGATGAACGGAATGATCATCGCCCCGGAGACGTTGGAAACGCCCTGCCATTCCTCCTCTTCCTGCGGCAGCGCCGGGCGCTTGGTCAGTGCCGAGGGCCAGCGGGGCGGTTTTGCCGCCGGCCGCGGTGAATCGTTCCCCGACGTTGCGGCCGTTCCCGCCGGAGCGGGCCGGCCCGCGGCAGCGCGAGGCTTTGCTTCCGGCCGGCGCCGGGTCACGCTCTCCCGCGTCACTGTAGGAAAGGACGGTGAACGCACCGCCGCCCGTGTCAGGGCCGGGGTTGGCACCGCCACCTCTTCGGAGGAATATTGCTCCGCCCCCTCCGGCACCGCTTTCGCCAATGCCTCCGCTGTCGCCCGGAGCGGCGCCGGCGCGGAGGTCGCCGCCGACAGATTCGCCGTCGACAGCACTGTCGGCTGGAAAGGCCGGATACGGTCATTGTTCATCGCCATCGGCCGCTTCATCACCGCCCCGTAGCGCGGTGCCGGCGACGGCCCGGCAAAGGGCGACGCTGAAAGGCCCGCCTCCGCCGGTGGCCGGGGATAGGCAGCGCTGCTCTGCCGCGGACTCTGGGCTCCGGACCGGCCGGCAAAGCAGGCCCGCTCCAGCGATTCCACCCGGTGAATCAGGAGCTGATACCGTTCCTGGCTCTCCGCCATCTCCGCCGCCAGTTCTTTCTTCAGTTGTTGGAACTGCGCATACAGCGCCCGGTCCGCCTCCGTCATATCGCACCGCTCTTTTCCGGGGAAACACCCGCCGCGTTTCCGGAAGAAATACCAAAAAATGAATACATTTTATTATATTCGACATCCCGGCGGAAATCCCTGCCAGAAACCGTGGAATAAATCAGCCTGCCGCTCAAAAACCGGTCGCGGGCCCCGGTCATCCTTCCATACGTCCCTCCCGGAGTTTCGTCTCCAAAATCGTCTTGCGCTTTTCCGCCTGGGCCAGCGCCTCACGCTCCTCGTCGGTCAGCTCCTTCTTCGCCCGCAGCTTGTCGCAACGCAGGGAAAGCGTCAAAAGCTCCCCCTCCATTTCCCATTTCACCTTCGGATCCATTGCTGTCCCCCTTTCCGTCTCCCGTATGGGTTTTTCCTCCCTTTTAATTCGCGCCGGACCGGCCCGAATCCTGCCGCTTTCTCAAAAAAAGAACCGCCACGAAGCCTCGACTTCACGGCGGTTCTTTTCATCCGTCTTTCCATGCTTTACGGCACCATCGTCAGCAGGAAACTGCCGTAGCCCCGCAGGGTATAGAGCCCATAGTCCGCCGGGACGAAAACCGTCTCCCCTTTTTCCAGATAGTCCCGGCCGCTCTTGTACTCGATTTCCAGCAGGCCGTCCAAAATCACCAGCGCGTGGAAGGTAGAACGGTCCGTCTTGAGACGGCAACGGCCCCGCAGCCGGAAATGATAGACAGTGAAGTACTCCTCCGCCGCCAGGAGCCGCATATCATACTCCGCAAAAAAGGAAACCGGCGGCGTCTCCGGCAACGGCGTCACCGGACCGAGATTCAGAACATCCAGCGCTTTCTCAACGTTAAGCGTCCGGGGCTGACCGTTGCGATCCAACCGTCCGTGGTCATAGACCCGGTAAGTGATGTTGGAGTTCTGCTGCACCTCGGCCAGGGTGACCCCGGCGCCGATGCAGTGGATGGTCCCCGCCGGCAGATAGAAGGTATCCCCGGGCCGGGCCGGTACCCGGTTGCAGATCTCGAGGAGCGTCTGGTCGGCGATACGGCGGCGCACTTCCTCCTTCGTCACCGGCTGCTTGAACCCGCAGATGAGGCTCGCCCCCGGCTCCGCCTCCACCACATACCAGAACTCGGTCTTGCCGTACTGCCCTTCGACGCGCAGCGCGTAGTCATTACCGGGATGCACCTGTACCGAGAGATCCTGCCCCGAGTCGATGAGCTTGATCATGATGGGAAAATAGGAATACCGCGCCGCGTGGGCGCCGACAACCCGGTCCCCCTTGACCGCGATGTACTGGGCAAGCTCCATGCCGGCCGCCGGCCCGTTGGTGATGACGCTGCAGCCGTCCCGGTGGCAGGCCAGCTCCCAGCTCTCGGCCACGGATGCCAGCTCCGTCGCTTTGTTGTATTCCCGTTTGAGTTTCGTCCCGCCCCAGATGTAGTCCTTGTACGCCGCTCTGAGCTTCATCGGGTACAGCATCCGCGCCGCCTCCTTCCTATCTTTCCTTTGTGTCCTGTTCCCAAAAGCCCCGGTTCATGCCGAGATGCTGCTTGATGAGCGGATGGAAATGCCGCTCCGCCAGCCCGAGCCGGTACCCGAGGAACTTCATGCCGTCCCGCAGGACCATCTCCGGCAACCGCCAGGGCGCCTCCCGGAGCAGGAATCCCGCCTCGTCGCGGACGAACCGCAGGCCGGCCCCCTCCGCCGCGCCGAATTGTTCCCGGATCCAGCCCTCCCGCGCCTGGAAAGCGCCGATGTCGAAAGACCGCTTGAACTCCTGCCGCAAGCTGTAATCGTGGGAGTGGAACACCCGCGCCGACGCCCGGTAAGCGACGCGCCAGCCCGCTAAGAGGAGCCGCGCCGCCGCGTACATGTCCTCTCCCATCACCGCCCGCCGCGGAAAACCGCCCGCCGCCGCGAGGGCCGACGCCCGGTAAGCGCCGAAGGAGTCCGACATGAACGCCGTCTTGAGACCGTGCCGCTGCCGGTCCTCCAGCGAATAAACATGGCTTTCGGCGCCGTAATTGATGAGCCGGGCATGGCGGCCGAAAGGCCCGGCCCCCGGTACCGGAAGCTGGCGCCCGTAGGCGCAGCCCACCCGGGGATCGTCAAAGGCGGCCAGCAGTTCCGCCAGTGCGTTCTCGTCCGCCGGCACCGCGTCCTGGGTAAAGAACACGAAGAACTCCGTCCCGGCAAAAACCTCCGTCCCCATCCGCCGCGTCGCCGCGTGGTCGAAATAATCCCGCCCTACCGGCGCCCAAAACCCGCCCATTGCCTCCAGCGTTTCGCGGTAGCTGCCGTCGGAGCCGGAGTCGAGGACCATCACCTCGAAATCCTGCCGCGTCTGCCGGGAAAGGGCCGCCAGTAAATCGGCGAGCCGGCTGTCGGGATGATAGACCGGCACGATGACTGCGGCCTTTATCTCTGCCATATCAGTACGCCCCGCGGCCGTCAAAGACCACTTTGACCGTCTTCAGCAGGTACACCATATCAATCCAGACCGACCAGTTTCGCACGTACCATGAATCCATTGCCACCCGTTCCTCGTAGGTCGTGTCGCTGCGGCCGTTCACCTGCCACATGCCGGTGATGCCCGGCGGCACGAGGTAAAAATCCTGAATGTAATCGCCGTATTTGGCGATCTCCGCCCGCACGATGGGCCGCGGCCCCACCAGGCTCATCTCGCCCCGGATGACGTTCCAGAGCTGGGGCAGCTCATCGAGGCTCGTGCGCCGCAAAAAAGCTCCCACCCGTGTGACCCGCGGATCGTTCCGGAGCTTGAAATCCCGCTCCCATTCCGCCCGGGCCGCCGGGTTCTCCGCCAGATACCGCTCCAGCACCGCCGGCGCGTCCGGCACCATGGAGCGGAACTTGTAGCACGGGAACTCCCGTCCCCCCTGGCCGATGCGCCGGTGGGCGAAAATGACAGGGCCGGGGCTGTCGAGAAAGATGGCCAGCCCCAGGAAAATCCCCAGCGGCACCACGACCACCATGCCGCAAAGGCTCACCACGAGGTCGAAAATCCGCTTGATGGCACGGTTCGAGCGGCGGGCCAGATTGTTCTTCACCTTCAGCAGGATGATCTTCTCGTTGAGAAGCGTCTCCACCTCCAGCGCCGCCAACGGCGTCCCGATGTAATCGGGGATGAAGGTCACGGAGCGCACCAGCGGCTGGATGCGGTTCACGAGCCGCACCTGCCGCTCCGGCGAAAGCCCCGGCGCCGTGATGATGACCGTCTGCACCCCGGTCTCCCGGATGACCGGCTCGATGTCGTCAAAGCCGCCCAGGATGGGGAACCGCTTTCCCAGCGTCTCCGAGACCGGATGATCGTCGATGAACCCCACCACCCGGTAGCCGAAGGCCGAGCCATCCCCCAGAGAACGCAGTACCAGCTCCGCCGTGCGCCCCGCCCCGACGAAGAGCACCGGCTCCTGAAAAAGCCCGTGCCGGTTGATGTACGTCTTGCCGGCATAGCGCAGGCACAGCAGGAACGGAAACGCGAACAGCCCCGTCATGCCCACGAAAAGGCGGGAAAAGACCTCCCCCACCTTGCCGAAATACATCAGCATCGTCAGGATCAGGACGCTGTAACCGGCCGACCGGAACACGCTCTGGGCCATGCGCCAGAAGGGGGCCCGCCGGATCGGCGCGCCGGTGGCGTAAAGCACGCAGAGGAAAATCGTCGGCACGACGATGTAAAGGTAGAACTCCGGGATGAAAAAGGACGGCGCCGCGTTGGGCAGCACATCCCGTCGCAGGACGTAGGCCAAAAGCTCCGCCCCCACGACGCCCAGATAATCGAGGCACAGGAAAAAAACCGGCAGGATCAGGGACGAATACCGGTCCTGGCACGATATGCGTATTTCCTCCCGGTTCTCTGAATCTCTCATCGGTCCTCCATACCCCTCCCGGGATGGTTTTCCTGTTCGTTTACGCCGGTTTCACGGTGCTGGGGGCAGCGGCGGCCGCCTCTTTCTGTTTGGCGGCGTATTCCTCCGCTTTCGCCTTGTGTCCCAGGGCGCGGTGCGCCTCGCTCATCTCCTGATAGAGCAGGCCCAGCTTGTCATGCACCATATTGACTTCCATCGGGTTGTTCTTCTTGAACTCTTTCTCGAGCTTCTCGCCCTTCTCATAATATTCCAGCGCCTTGGCGTACTTCTTCTCCTCCGAGAGGAGATGCCCCATCTCCATATAGAAGTCGGGCATCTTCGGGAACGCCTTGAGCCCTTTCTTTATGACCTCGCGGTAGCCCTTCTCGTCTCCCAGCTCCCGCAGCGAACTGCTCCAGACGCGGTAAATCGCGAAAGCGTCCGCGTTCGGTTCCTCGCCGATTTCCACCGACTTCTTCGCGTAAGAGGCGCCCTTCTTGAAGTCCTTTGTATGGAAATATAGCGACGCCAGATAGTAGTTGAGATACAGCTTGTCGGGATGCGTCCGCTGCTGCTCCTCCAGCATCGAGATGTTGCGCTGGGTTTTCTCCTCCATGCGCTCCGGCGAATAGCCGGTATGATAAATCAAAAGATCGTGGTCGTCGATGGCGATGTCGTTCTTGATATGGCCGTCCTTGAACGCCAGATACTCGTGGATGGGATCGACATAGCGCATCTCGGGATCGATCCGGAAGGCGCGCTCCGACTGGTCGTCCACCATCACGATCTTTTCCCGCTTCGAGTCGATGTTGCGCCGGGTGATCATCACCCCGTCGGTATCCGAGCCCCAGAAGCGGCTCAGGATCATCTTGACGCGGCCCCGCGTCTCCATGGAGAAGAACACGTCGGAGTCGAGGAACACCGCCCAGTCGCCCGTCGCCTTGTCGAGGGCGAAATTGCGCGCCGCCGAGAAATCGTCGTTCCAGTCGAAATGATAGACCTGCGGCGTGTACCGCCGGGCGATGGCCACCGAGTCGTCCTTCGAACCCGTGTCCACCACGATGATCTCGTCCGCCTGCCCCTTGACACTCTCCAGGCACGACGCGATGTCCGCCGCCGCGTCCCGCATGATGACCAGCGCCGACAGCCGCATCTGGACCTCCCGCAGCCAGATATAGTGGATGCCCAGGCCCGTGGGCAAATCGAACTTCGCCCCGCCGGAAATCGTGCTGTACTTCTCCGCCCGGGCGACCACCGGCAGATAGGGCGCCGCCGGCCCCTCGAAATGGATTTCCCCCGAGTAACCGACCGCCTTGGCCGCTTCGGCGGCCAGATCCTTCAGCGAGATCGTGCTGTCGCTCTTCAGATAAACGGGCTGGCCGCTGTCGTAGTGCAGCATCAGATGGAGCGCCGCCGAAGCCAGATCATCCACGAACAGGAACTGCCGCTTCTCCTCCATCGTCCCCGGGATCACCACCCGCGCCTCATGGCGAATCTTACCCTGATGGAGCCGCGAGAGCACCAGCCGGGGATAATCCTCATATCCGAAAGCATCGTCCCGGCTGCCATAGACGCCGTCAGCGAACAGGGCGAAGAAATGCGCCCCTTCGCTTTGATACTGCATACAAAGCTGGCCGAGGAACGAACCCGGCCCCTGATCCTCATTGAGCAGCACGACGAGCTTTTTCACCCCGGCCTTATGCGCCTCGGCCATCACCATCGCCGCCCGGGCCAGCCGCCGGCTCAGGTTCTCCGCCGGCTCCATCGCCCCCAGCGGCGTCAGGCAGGGCAGGAACACGCCCTCCGGTTTCTCCGCCTGAAAAAAGAGCGACAGTGCCCGCTCGTCCGAGAGCTCCGCCGCCGTGCCCGGCCAGGCGGCCAGCCCGGTATAGCCGGACTGCGGCCCCACCCGGAGCAGCGCCGTCCCCAGGAAGCCATCCTTTTCCGCTATGAAAAACTTGCTGGTATTGTCCATCGTTCGCCTCTCACCTGTCTATTGTCCTTGCGTCCATCCAGCTCTATCCCTGCCGCAGCTTCTCCAGCCGGGCGTCCAGCGCCCGGTCGAGCTCCGCCCGGCGGGCGAAAAGGTCGCGGTAGGCCGCCAGCCGTTCCTCGTAATGCTGGGAAAGCAGCCGGTTCTCCTTCACATAGCGGTAAGCCGCCGCCGCCAGCTTCTGCCGCGTCTGACGGTTCTCCACCAAGAGCGCCAGCCGCTCGGCGAACTCCCGCGGATCGCGGTAGAGGAAGCCTGTCTCGCCGTCCCGTACCGTATCCCGGTACACCGTGGGCGAGGCCAGCACCGCCGCCCCGTGCCCCGCCGACTCGATGAACTTGAGGTCGGACTTCGACCGGTTGAACAGCGTATCGGACAACGGCAACAGCGAAATGTCGGCGCTGTGCAGCACATCGCAGTAAAATTCGTAGGACGTGTACCCGTCGGGGAACTCCTGCCCCAGCATCTCCTTGTGGGGCGTCTGGATCGCCTGATAAAACTTCGTATCAAACAGCACCTTCACCCGCACCCGGTCGCCGTACTTCTCCAGCGCCGCGTTCAGCGCCGGCAGGATATACTGCCAGTCCTCCTCCCGGTTCAGCGCCCCGAAGAAGATCGTCACCGGTCCCTCCTTCGGGTAATGGCGCGGTGCCGGCAGCTCCTTGAGCTGGTTCGGGAACATCAGAACCTCGGGATTGTACTGCCGGAGGTACTCCGCCAGCGCCGGCGTCGAGGTCTGCACCGCGTGGCAGCCGGCGAAGGTGATGAACTTCGTCTTCTTGTAGGCGTCCTCCCAGCGCAGCGGGATATCGTCGATCTCGTGGAGCAGCAGGAACCCCCGCTCCCGCGCCTCGTCCACCGTCAGCAGGGCCGCCTTCATATTCACGTCGAAAATTCGCTGGCGGACAAACATCCGATCCGGGATGTGCTCCGGCGGCAGATCAATCGCAACCTCGCCGCCGCGGCTCTCCCGTTCCCGGTGCTCAAAGCCCGGCGCCGTCCCAAGGAACATCATCGGATCGTAAATCCGGGGGCGTCCCGTCACCCGGCCCTCCCCCACAATGGTTTGCACGAAAATCCGGGAGGGCAGATTCCCCTTCACCGCCAAAATGGCGAACTGTTTGGCCCAGGGATACCATGTCCCGCGGGCGCCGATGGCCTGCCGCAGCGCCTCCATCGCCTCCAGCATCGCCTTGGCCTGCGGCAGTTGAGACAGCGGCTGGATCTCTGCCCCTTGCTGGTGCAGCACCCGGTCAATGGCAAGGCCGGCCTCTTCCAGCGCCGCTTTCGCCTGCTCGAGGAAAATCCCCGCCGGCGCCGCGGCAACCCCCTGAATGGCGCCCAAAAGCCGCGGCACATAGCCGGGATTGTCGAAGATGAGAATCACCTGCGCCCCGGCCGGCAGCACTTCCGCCTTTGATTTCAGGGCTTTCTCCCAGCCCTCGCCGAGAAACCGCCCGTGCAGCACCAGGCAGTCCGCTTTCTCCGGCTTCGCCGTGCGGAAGCTCGCCCGCACCGTCCCCGACAGCCGCTTTGCCGCCTCTTTCAGCGCCGCCGCGTCCTCGTCCACGCCGATATAGCGGCAGTCCGGCTGCCGCCGGCGGAACGCCTCGCCGGTCTCCCCGGTGCCGCAGCCATATTCTATGACCCGCCGCGCCCGCGGCGGGATGAAATCAACCAAGCCTGTTTCCGGCATACCTTTCCCCCGAATCTCTTATCAGCCTAATAGCATAAACCGTTATTTCATTGCCCCGTAAATCATGTTGACCTGCTTGCGCATGCAGTCGTCCATATCGAAGCGCTCCAGGATCGTCTCCCGGGCCGCCTTGCCCAGCCGTGCCCGGAGCTCGGGATCGTCCAGCGCCTCCTCGATGCGCAGCGCGATGTGCTCCGGCCGGCGGAAATTCGCCAGCAGGCCGTTCACGCCGTCCTCCACGACCTCCATCACCGGCGGCGTCTTCGAGCCCACGAGGCAGCAGCCCGCCGACATCGACTCCAGCGACGACCACGACAGCACGAAGGGGCGCGTCAGATAGACGTGTACCGTCGAAGCCTGCAGCACCGTCAGATACTCGTCCCGGTTCAGATGGCCGGTGAAATGCACCCGGTTCGTATCGTAGCCGCCCTTTTCCTCCTCGATCTTCTTCCAGGTCGTGTCCTTCGGCGCCGGCCCATAGCAGCTCCTGTCCACGCCCACGATGACCACATGGCACTCCGGCCGCCGCTTCAGCAGGATGCGGATGGTGTCCATGAACTCGGGGAAACCCCGGTAGGGCTCAAAGCCTCGCGAGACATAGGTGACGATTTCCGGCACCTCGGAGAGGTCGAGCTTGATGCGCGGCAATACCATCTTGGCGCCCTTCTTCGGCTGGAACAGCTTCGTCTCGATGCCCTCATGGATCACGTGCATCCCTTGCTGGAAATGGTCCGGGAACTGCTTCTTCTGCCATTCGGTCGGCGTGTAGCGCACATCGCAGGCCTCGAGGTTCAGCAGATGGTGCGCGTTCAGCGTTCGGATGCGGAGCTGGGAATTGATGTCCACCTGCTCGTCCGGCCAGTAGCCGACATCGGAGCCAAACGGCCAGTAGTACCACTCGAAGTAGCCGACCAGCGGCACCTTGGGATAGACGTCCTTCGTGTAAAGCGTCGAGCCCCAGCCCGTATGGCCGATGATCACGTCGGGCACGAAATCCGCCTGCCGCTTCAGGGCGTCGAGGCCCCGGGCCACCGCCTGTCCCTCCAGAATAGCCTCCTCGCAGGGCTTCAGATACGGGTGGACATTCGGCGTCGCCTCCCGGGCCGTCTTATAGGTGGCCACCGTCACCCCCCGGAGCTGGTTGCCGTTCGTCTCCTTCGTCAGGAAAAAGACCCGGTGCCGCCCCGCCGCCGCGAAATGACGGGCCAGATTCAGGTATTGCCCGGGGAAATTCGGATGCAGGATCAAAATGTTCATCAATCAATCGTCCTTTGCTGCAAGATGGAATGAAACAACGCGGAAAATCAATACACTAAAGCCCTCCCCTCTGGGGAGGGGGGACCGCCGATGGCGGTGGGTGAGGTTCACCACCTTTCGCTTTGCGTAAACCTTTACGTTAGCGGAACCTCATCCGTCAGCCCTTCGGGCTGCCACCTTCCCCAGAGGGGAAGGCAGGAATTCGCGTACAAAAATGACGGAAATCAATACATTCTATTATTGCACAGAACAGCGCGAAGCGCAATCTTTTCATTTTTTCCCGGCAACGGATTGGAAAGGATTGGTATCGAGCGCGGACAGGACTCTCGTTCCGCAGGTATCGGCGTGATCGAGCCAGACGATATTCTCCGGGTATTTCCCGGCGATAAAGTAATCCGCCGCCCGCAAAAGCGGCTCGCTGAACTGCCCCCAGGTCAGCGCCGCCCCTATGGCCTGAACTGTCTCCTTCCCGCCGCCTTCGGCAATCAGCGCCCCGTAACGGGCCGTGAACTTCGCCCGCCGCGCCTCGTCCAGCGAATTGAGCAGGAAGAGCAGCTTCCCTCCCGGGATTCTCGCCCGCTGCCATTCCCGCAGGACATGCTCCCAGTCGGGCCAGTCTCCGGTATCATCGGCCAGCATCAGGAAGAGCTTTTCCGCTCCCTGCTGCGCCCGGATGGCCGCCGCCGCCCGCAGCGTCTTTTCCGCCGGCGGCGCATAGTAAGCCTCCGCGAACGCCGCCGGATCGCGAAACAGCGGCGCCGCCTCCCGGATCTTCTCCTCCGGCCATTCCCACCACTGGATGGCATCGAGCTTTTGGCATAGTTCCGGGGCGAAGCGGTACTTGATGACCCGGGCCGGATTGCCGCCAACGATGGCATAAGGCGGCACATCCTTCGTCACCACCGCCCGGGCGGCGATGATGGCCCCGTTGCCGACGCGGACGCCGCTGAGGAGCAACGCCCCCCAGCCAATCCAGACATCGCTGCCGAGGATGATCTGCCGCTTCTGCGGCAGCACCATCGGATCCTCCCGCAGGAAATGCGGGAAAACATCCCCGAACGGCAACCGGTACATCGGGTAATTCGTCACCGAGGCGAAATCGTGATCCTCATTGATGGTGAACTCTACTTCCTTGGCCACCGAGGTGAAATTTCCCACCATCAGATTCGCCGGCGGCAGGAACGTCATCTGCGAGATGTCGAAATACGTCCGCCGCCCATAGGTGAGCACCGGATAGGCCGGATAGTTCCCGCCGCCGAAATGGCGGTAATCCACGTCGAGCACCTTGATGCTCGGTGCCCTTCGCAGCGCGAAATCCTTCAGGTCAAGTTTCATCGGAACCTCCCGGCCGCCGGGCCTCGATGATCCATTGGAGCGCCATGAGTTCCTGCCGCGTGATGGCCGCCCCCGGCGTCTTCAGAATATGCTCGATCATCGCCTCTGACGGCGGCTCCTTCGTAATGTAGAACTCGTTATCGTCCACGACCTCCGCCGAAAGCCCCGCCTCCTCCATCAGCGCCAGTCCCGACTGCCGGGTGAAGAAGCGCAGGTGCGTCCGGTCGAGGACACCGTTGTCCCGGTATGTCCATTCTCCCTGGAGCATACCCTGCCAGACCGTATAATTGAGCACATTGGGCAGGCTCACCACCAGCCGCCCGGTATCCGGCTTCAGCCAGCGCCCGAGGGTTTTCACCACCGGCAGCGGATCCGCCAGATGCTCGATGAGATCGCCGCAGAGAATGAGAGAGAACTTCCCCTCCCAGTCCGGCCGGTCCAGCTTCGTGATGTCGCCCGCCGTGACATCGCCAAAGGTAGCCGCCACTTTCGCCGCGGCGGCATTGAGCTCGACGCCGTACCGTCCGGCCTTGGGACAAACCTGCGCCAGGCGCATGAGATTCCCGCCGCCGGCGCAGCCCACGTCCAGCACCGAAATCTCCGGTTCCCGGGCGTCAAGCCGCGTCACCAAAAGGTCGTTCACGTTCAGCGAATAGGTCGGAGAGAATCCCCATTTCTCCGTGAACCGGCGCTTGTTCTCCTGATACCACTCCTTCGCCCGTTCCTTGTCATTGATTCCCCTTTGTCCCTCGTTGTGGACGACCAGTTCGGCCGCCGCCGCGCAAATCCAGCCCGCTTGCCAGAGGCGCAGCGATAAATCGTCAGCCGCGAAATACCGCGGCGTGAAACGGATGTCGTACCCGCGCACCGCCGCGATGGCCGCCCGCCGGACCAGCAGGCAGTAATCATCCAGCACCATTGACCAGCGTACTCGCCAGGTACCAAGCCCTTCCACCCACTCCCGGGCAACCTCCGACAACTCCCCCAAAGTCTGATAAGGGCGTGTCTCGATTCTCGTATACCCACTCCGGCTTGCCACCGCCATTGGTGATACCGCCCCCAGTTGAGGCCGGGCGGCCATGATTTCCCGCAGCCGCGCCACCGTGTCCGGCAGCAAGTATGTATCGTTGTGGAGGATCAGGATTTCCTGCCCGGTGCATTCCTGCAGGCCGCGGTTGATGGCCGCCGGCTGTCCCTGCCGCTGCCGCCGGGCAATGATCTTCACCGCCGGTTCCAATCCTTGAAGCGTCCCGAGGAACTCCGGCGTCCCGTCCGTCGAAGCGTCGTCCACGATGATGAGCTCATCCCGCGGCCCCAGCTGCGGCAACAGAAGCATCAGGCAGTTCTTCGTGTAATTCAGCCCGTCCGCCGTCGTCAAGATCACGCTCAAATCCGCCATCGGTTGATTTCCTCCCCTAAAAAAGCAATCTTGTTTATTATCGCACAGAAATCCCCGCAAGGCAAGAAAAAGCCCATAAAAAAAGCCCCCTCACAGAAGGGGGAGAACCATAATTGACGCTTTGTATGGAAATTATAGATTTGCACAAAGTGTGAAAAGGGAGCTCTGCTCGCCCCCCTCCGGGAGGGGCGCGACATGCCTGTGGCATGTCGCGGGGGGAGCCAGCGGACGTAAGATTTGGCTTTAGACCGAAGTAACTGGCCTGCGAAAACTTACAGTTTACGTAAAACAAGCCTGACAGTTTGCGTAACTCGAAGTGCAGTGGTCTCCTTCCGGCTCGCA
>JAFSWT010000035.1 GCA_017444395.1 Schwartzia sp. (in: firmicutes)
ATGCAGGCGGGCACCAACGAGGTGGCGCTGGGCACGCAGGCCATCCGGGAGGTCGGCGAGCAGTTCAAGGACATCACCACCCGGGTGGCGTCCATCAAGGAAGAGATGGAGGAAATCAACCACGCGGTGCAGACGGTCTCGCAGGGGATGCAGAACGTCGTGGGCGCGGTGGACGACATCGACGAAGTGAGCCGGGCCACGGCGGAGAACACGCAGACCATCTCGGCGGCGGCCGAGGAGCAGTCGGCGTCCAGCGAGGAAATCGCCTCGGCGTCGCACTCGCTGGCGGACCTGGCCACTGAGCTGCAGAACGCCACGAACCAGTTCACAATCTGATAACCGGCAAAACAAAAGCCGCTCCCTTTGGCTGGGGGCGGCTTTTTCGATTCATGAAGTTTTGCTGAAGATTTTCTGTAAAACGGCCGTGATATCCTTGACAACGAAAAATAAAGCGAGGATAATAAAACTGGTTACTATAATATATACGGCAGGGAGGAGCAGGGAAATGAACGTACGGCAAAAATTCATCGCCTTGGCGGGTATCGCCGGGGCCATCATGGCCATCGTATCGGTCATCGGCTATTTTACCGCGGCAAACGCGTTGCAGGCGACGGTGGAGGAGGAAATCGTTTCCGAGATTGGGCGGCAGTCGGCCCAGGCGGATGGCTGGCTGGGGGAGAAGGCGAAGCTCGGCGAGGGTGCCGCTTCTATCCTGAAACGGCTGACCGCGGCGGAGGAATCCATGGCCCGCAGCCATCAGCTCACGATGATGGTGGCGGACGACAAGGACATCAAGAACCTGATCAACGTCATGGAAGACGGTTTCTGCATGACGAAGGAAAGCGGCAACCAAACCGGCAAGTCGAACTGGACCGAGCGGGATTGGTATGTCAACGCGAAGAAGAACAACAAGATCGTCTTTTCCGATCCCTATAAGTCGAAAACGACCGGCGATATGGTAGCCGCGGCGGGCATTCCCTATGCCCGGCAGGGTGCGCCCGGCGGCGTTGTCGGTGTCACTTTCAAGGTCGATGTCCTGGCCGCTCAGGCCAAGGCCATCAAGTATAAAGGACAGGGCAAGGGCATGATCGTGAACCCGGCTACCGGCGTGATCATCGCCTCGGCGAATGAGGAGGAGACGTTGAAGAATGTCTCCGATAACGCCTACCTCAAAGCGCATATCAAGGAAATGAGCGATAAGAAGAAGGGCTACTTCATTTCCGAGGCCGGCGGCGAGAAGCGCATCATCGCTTACGACCGCATCCCCAGCAGCGGCTGGCTGGCCATCGTGTCGGTGCCTGAGAGCTTCGTTTTCGCTGAGATGCACTCGCTGCGGCTGATGTACGGTGCCCTGACCATTGCCGGTATCATCATCATTGTCGTGGCGTTGCTGCTGTTCTCCAACGCCATCGTGAAGAATGTCGTCGCCCTGACGGAGCACATGGAGCAGATGGCAAACGGCAACCTGCGGCAGGAAGATCTGGAAGTCAACTCCAACGATGAGCTGGGGCAGATGGCCTCGGGCTTCAACCACATGAGCAAGAACATCCGCGATCTCATCCGCAAGATGGCCCAGAGCGCCGAGCAGGTCGCGGCGTCGAGCCAGGAGCTCACGGCCAGCTCCCAGCAGGCTGCTGAAGCCGCTACCCACGTCGCCCAGACCGTCGTCGAAGTCGCCGGCGGCATGGAAAAGCAGCTCACCAGTATCGACGGGGCAAAGAAGAACGTGGACGACGCCTTCGTCGATATCAACGCCATGAGCGAGAAAGCCACTGACGTCACGGCCAACACCGAGCAGATGGCGGCGGCCGCAGACCACGGTGCCGAGCTCATGCAAAACGCCATGGACAAGATGGGCAACATCGAGCAGAGCGTCATGAACTCCGCCGAGGTTGTGAAGAAGCTGGGCGAGAACTCCAAGCAGATTGGACAGATTGTCGAATCCATTTCGGCTATCGCCGACCAGACGAACCTCCTGGCGCTGAATGCCGCCATCGAGGCCGCTCGGGCCGGCGAGGCGGGCCGCGGCTTCTCGGTCGTCGCCGAGGAAGTCCGGAAGCTGGCCGAGCAGTCCCAGGTGTCGGCGGAGGAAATCAAGAACCGCATAGCCACCATCCAGGGCGATACCGAGGAAGCGGTCGTCGCCATGCAGGCGGGCACCAACGAGGTGGCGCTGGGCACGCAGGCCATCCGGGAGGTCGGCGAGCAGTTCAAGGACATCACCACCCGGGTGGCGTCCATCAAGGAAGAGATGGAGGAAATCAACCACGCGGTGCAGACGGTCTCG
>JAFSWT010000036.1 GCA_017444395.1 Schwartzia sp. (in: firmicutes)
AGTCATGGAGGACATGGGCGTTGCGGAGAGCTTCATCAAATATGTGCTGCAGCGGGACACTCCCATGCGGACCTGGCGCAATATCCTCTATACGAAAATCAACGGCGGCAACTCGCCCCGGTACTTCAACAAGGCGTATCAGGAGGACTACGCCCGCGGCGCCGACGACCTCAAGGCCATGATCAGCAAAGTCAGGGAGATGGACCCCGAATTCAAGGACCCGGTTACGCTGGGTGTTCTGGACAAAAACGCGCGATGGAATAATATGCGGAAGGAGCCCATGAAAATCGTGGAAAATCCCGCACCATTGACGGAAGTGACCGAGAAAACCGCGGCAGATAAGCCTTCCACGCGACAGGAACAGTTGAGCCTGCTCTACGAAAAGCTGAAAGCGCCCGGGTTCTAATCATGCGGTTTTTTCGATTGCTGATGTAATAAAAAATGAAATGACATTCTTGATACGGATAAAAAAAGAACGACAAGCCGTTTTTCCGGCCAGTCGTTCTTTTTTTTGTGCCCAATGTTGTATTTTTCCGACAAAAGAAGCATTTGTCATAGTGAAGCGGCAGGCGCTTTTTGACCGGATACGGCGCCGATCAACGGCCACGATGCGCCGCCTGGCAGCCGCCTGGCGCTGTCCAGCAACCGGGGGAGCCGGCAAAAGGGGAGGGAATAGCGGGAAACATGGGTCTGAGGTCATTTTCTTAGTTGGTTTGATTGTTGGTTTTGGGGTTGAATGGTTGGATTTATGTGGGGTTAATGTTGGGAATTGGAATTCCCACTATTAAAATTCCCAGCCATTTCCAAACTTGTATTCCGATTCTCATATGTCATTCCCTCTATATTTCCAAACAAAGAAGCGGGGCTACTACCGGCCATCGGCAGCGACCCCGCTTCTTTTGCATTTTTGCAGCTTGCAGCGCTTCATTTCGTTTCCAAATACTGATTTATCGCTTTCGTCAGCTCCGCTGCGTTTGCGTACTGCGTCTCGGCATCTTCTTTGGCGACAATGAAAAAATCCTCATAGTCACAGTCATGCCGGATATTAAAGGACGTTTGCAAATACCTGGAATACTTCTTATCGAAAAGCCCTGTCTTGATATATTCGCGCTGAAAATAGCTTATCACGCCGGAATGCCTCGAGAAATCCACGTCATCTTTTGCCAGCAGGGCTCGTATTGCCGTGAAGATAGCATAAATAAGAACGATTTATGGATCCTTGTAACGCCCGCTGTCCAACAGCTCTTTTGCAGCCGCCAGCCGTTCTCCCGCCGCCTCCAGCCGGTACCGCATCAAATCATCCAATTTGCCGCCCTTCCTTTCTGATATTCCTGTAATACGGCAATCGCTCCTTATACTTTTCAAACTCCGCCAAAGGGATTGCCGTGGGAGAAATCAGCGCCTCATACTCGGGATCGAGATCCGCCGTTTCGTCCCAAAGCTGCTTTAGCTTCTCCTGCATCGGCAGCCGGTCCTCATCGACAACCGCGGCAAAATCAATATCCGATTCGCCGGTATAATCGCCGCGGGCATAAGAGCCATACAAAAAAACGCTATGCAACTTCTCCCCGAAAACCCTTTTATAGCAACCGGCAACCTTTTGGCAAATCCAGTCAAGCTTTTCCGGTGCCATACGAGCCCTCCTCCCTTGCCTGCCTTTGCCGCCGGGAGCGCTTCGCGCATCCGTCCTCTGCCTCTCCCCTATTTATTCGCTTCTGACGCGAAAAATCCTGCCCGGAAAACATAATTCCTCTAAATTTGGAGACGGTCACGATTGCCGCCGGTTATTTCGTACAGATGTTTGTGAATCAGAAAATATGAACCTTTCTGGCACGGAATACGGAAATCATCATTTTCAAACCGGGAATACAACCGGTCACAGCAACCGAACATAGTTTTGTTAATGACACCCCAATATTTATTTACATCGCGTATGATTCTTCCCTGCTTCCAAAAGTTTTATACGCCGCGTTCCGGCGCCGGCAAAACCGCGTCAAACCGGTTGACACCCTGCTACAGCATCTTCCTCCTCCGTGGGGCGAAGTTTCCTTCCTATTATAATATGTCTTGCTGCTTCTCTGCCAATCAGGCGCGCGAAAAAACCGCCGTCCGTAAATGGACGGCGGTTTTTTCACGCCAATACCGCAAGCGGTCAATAGGTGCGCGCAATACTGTGACTCGGAAGCCTTGATATCACAGCCCTCAAAATGGGGGTTTGGTCAAGAAACGTCATTTTCGATCGTTTTTGCCATTTCCGAACATGGACATCGTTTTTATTTTCCGAAGAAAAGTGGCTTCCCCTCAACCCCCACAAGGGTTCCCGGTGTCCACGCCGTCGCCGGTCAGGTTTTGACGATTTTACAGCGTTTCCGCGATTTTCGCTTTCCTGACCACTGACTCAATTATACAAAAAACCGCGCCATATTGCAATCCCTCCCGCAAAAAAACTTGCGCCAGGCGTCATTTCCCCGTTGCCGGAGAAGTCGTTCCCCTCCGCCCTGAAAACCGTATGCGCTCCCGGCCTTTCCGGTTGCCTTTCCTTCGTTTTTCGGCTATAATGAGACCACATCGTATTTTTGCCGAGGTGATTTGATGCCATACATCCATCGTGATCTGGAAAGCAAGCTGCTCCTGTGCCCGCGGCTGGCAATGTCCGCGATTGACAAGGATACGCTGCTCATTCCCATCTGGCTGATTTGACATAGTGTTTCTACCCGGTGAGGGCCGGGATCGTATGTCCCTCCGGCGGCGAAAATCCGCCCCGTTTTCCTCCATCCACCGTGTTCTCCCCTTGCTTTTCCCGGCTTTCCCGTGCTACAATAGGGACAGAAAGCAGGCGCGAAAGGAGATGATGGCGATGAATGAGCTGCAGACGACGGAAACAGCGGATACGCCGCTGGTGCCTTTGGATACGTCGGAGATCACGCCGGACTATT
The DNA here is from genome assembly GCA_017444395.1 of Schwartzia sp. (in: firmicutes). GTDB lineage: Bacteria > Bacillota > Negativicutes > Selenomonadales > Selenomonadaceae > RGIG3544. The sequence goes on from JAFSWT010000036.1 coordinate 2,937, forward strand.
TCGCCGCCCATTACGCCGAGTTCCTGCCGCGCTACATTTCCCACGGGCGGCCCACCGAGGACACGCTGCGGGCCTACCGGAGCTCCATCGACATCTTCCTCGCCTGGTGCCGGGAGAACAACCGCCACCCGCTGGCCATCCACGATTACCAGATGCGGATTTACGTGGAAAGCCTCTACAATAAGGGCTACAAGAACACCTACATGGCCCGCCAGGTCGTGGCCATCCGCACCTTCTTCACCATCGCCAAACGCCTCGGCCTCATCAAGGAAAATCCCTGCGAGTACATCCACACCGGCTATACCTATGTGGAGGACGAGCAGTTCCATTACTACACCCTGGACCAGATCAAGGAGATGCTCCATGTCTATGACGCGGAGCCGGACCCGTTCCTCTGCTGCCGCAACAAGCTGATCCTCTACCTGATGGCGGTGGAGGGCCTGCGGAATGTCGAGGTGCACCGGCTCAACGACGAGGACATCAACTGGGAGCTTCAGACCATCTTCATCCGGGGCAAGGGCCACGGCGGCATCATTTACCCCAGCGCCACGACGTTCACGCTGCTGACGGAGTATCTGCAGTGCCGACCGCCGGTGAAAAAGGAGGGGGCCGTCACGCCGACGATCCTCTCGAATTCCCACAAGAACCAGTGGGGCCGCATTTCCCGGAACGGGCTGCGGTTCGTGATGAATGACCTCTTGCGGGCGGCGAATTTCAAGCATGAGGGCCTGAGCTGTCACATCTTCCGCCACAGCTGCGGCACGAATCTCTACCAGAAGACGAAGGACCTCCGGGTGGTGCAGGAAACACTGCGCCAGCGCGACCCGAAGACGACGGCCCGCTACGCCCACGTCCACGAGCGCCTGTCCCACCGCTACACCCAGCTTCTGGACCCCGAGGGAGAGGGCGAATGATTTCCTAGCCCGCAGTCAAAAAAATAATACACACCGTCAAAAAAGGACTATCGCCGAAGGAGCTTGCTTCGGCGATAGTCCTTCTTTTTTGTTGGCGACAGGATTCGGGAAAACGACATCCCGCTTACAGGCCATCGCACCCGCCGTCAAGGAAATCCCCGGTGAACGCGGTCATATCCTGCCCGTACCGGCTGACATACGATCGAATCCGGTCGGTGTAGGGCGCGAGATGGCGAATGCGGAGCTCGAGCCGGGCCATCGCTTCCATGATGTCCTTTTCCCCGGTTTCCGGGAGAATGGTTGCCCTCGCCACGAGAAAGAATTCCAGGATCTTGTAGATGACTGCCAATACGAAATAGTTCTGCGGAATCGTATCCTTGAAGGCGAAGGGATACAGCCCGGTGAAGAATTCATTGATGAGGAAGTTTTCCAGGATATAAGTGAAGGGTTTCAGCTTTTCCCGGGCGGCCGCCGCGGCCGCTTCGTACTGCGCCGCCAGCTCCGCCTCCCGCCCGGCCTCCCCCAGCGCGGGAAATGCCTGGAAAAGCTGCGCCAGGTATAGCGACGGATCTTCCATATACTCTTCGACGTTTTGATACAACAGGACAATGATTTCCGCCATCCGTTGCGTATAGAGACCGGATCCCGCCGCCGGAAACGCCGCCGCGGTGGTTTCCTGAAAGGCGCTGATCATCCGGGGAATCTGCTGCGCGCGTTGCTGCTGTATCAAGGTATCCGCCTCTTGCAGCAGCGCCCCCAGCCGGATCAGGCGCTGATTCAGGGTCAGGGCGCGATCCTGAAGCAGAGAAATGCCGGCACTCTGGAGCGGGAAAAAATGCCTCAGTACCTCTGGGGGATAACTGTCGGTTCCAATCTGATATTCGACCATATCGCGGTCATTTTCCAGCAGGACCGCCTCGAAATCCATGGGGGCCTCATTCCGCAACGCCAAATCCGCCGCGATGGGACAAGTCACACTGAGGGTGCGCACGACGATGCCCTGGACGGCCCGGTAAGTGCGCGGGTAGATGGCGCATATATCCGGCAGATAGTCCGGCCCGTATTTCTTCTGGATATGGCAGAGCAAATCCGCCCCCTGGAACCGGCAAACACCGTCCCGGCAAATCAAAGACCCTTTCTTCTTCTCCTCGTTCCATTCCACCCGGGACAGGAGGTCCGTTTCCCCGCCGGCTTCCAGTTGTACCAGTTTCCGATAGGTTATCTCGTCCAGGGCGATGCCCCATCCCCGATTGCAACAAAGTCCGCCGCAAACGCGGCCATCGCATTGGAATTTACCAACATAGACCGGCTGTATGCACTGCGCCGCCATGAGCACCGCTCCTATCCGCTGAAATGTGCGTATGATTCCCCTGGTAAAAGTATATCATGATTTCGCCGCCGGAACCAGCCACGGTCTCCGGTCCGCCGCCGTCCGCCCGGTGATATCAGTTCACGGGGAGTTTCTTCCCGTAGTCTTCCCTCACAGCCCCCAGGGCTTCCTTCGCGTCTTTCACTCGCCCCTGCCGGATCTGCTCCTCGGCTCCCTCAATCTCACTGTACATTTCCCATCTCTTTTGCATCGATTCAAACAGCTCCATGCTCATCAGCACCATATCGCCGTAGCCGTTTTTCGTGATGAAGACCGGTTCGCCGGTACGATGGCACAGCTCGGATACGCCGGCCGTGTCCTTCAGGTCCTTGATGGGAATGATTTGCGGCATACCATCGCCTCCTGTCTCGCCGGCAGTTTTCTCCGTCCCGCCGGTTTCATGGTTTCTTTTTCGATACCATAATTATACCAGAAAAGAGCCATTGGCCGCCAAGGGGCGCCGCAAAAAAATTCCGCGCAAAAGGGGGATTGCTCGCCAACAGCAAAGAATTGAGGCAAAGAATGGGTGAAGCCCTTTTTGCTCGTTTCAAAAACAGGAGGAGCGTGCTATAATAATGATGGAAATGTTAATCCAGCGGCAAAGGGCTCTGTGCCAGCAAGCGAGGCAAAAGGGGGCGAATACGGTGAAGCAGCATCTGAGAATGCCGGTCGGCGTGGACGATTTCAAATATTTGCGGGAAAGATACTATTTTGTGGATAAGACCCGGTTCATACAGGAACTCATTGATGGACACAGCAAGGTGACGCTCATCACCCGCCCGCGCCGCTTCGGCAAGACGCTCACCCTGAGCATGCTCTACTATTTCTTCACCCGTGCAGACGCGGAAGAGAACGGCGCTCTTTTCGACGGCTGCGCGATTGCCGGCGCCGGGGAAGAATACATGGCAGAGCAGGGGAAGTATCCTGTCATCTTCCTCTCGCTCAAAGACGTCAAGGCGGATAGCTGGGATTCCTGCCTGACGATGCTCCGGAATCTCCTGGCCGGACTCTACGATGGATTCCCTTCCTTGCACGCCAGTCAGGCTTTGTCAGAACGGGAGCAGACGCTCTACCGCGAAATCCTTTTCGGTCAGGCATCGCCGGAAACTTGCATGGACTCCTTGCGGCTCCTGACCGTGTTTTTGGAAAAGCATTTCCGTCAAAGGCCCATTCTCCTGCTTGACGAGTACGACGCGCCCATCCAATCCGCATGGGAACACGGCTACTACGATCAGGCCATCGGCTTTTTCCGCAACTTCCTCAGTTCGGCGCTCAAGACGAACCCGGCTTTGGACTTCGCCGTCCTCACCGGCGTTTTGCGCATCGCTAAAGAGAGCATCTTTCGCCAAGGCATAAGCGACTCACACGCTGCTAAAGCAGCGGTTCCCTGCTTAAGTGCCCTCAACAATCTGGACGTGTCCAGCGTCATCAGCGGCCCTTATGCCGATGTCATGGGCTTCACCCCGGAAGAAGTCCGGCGCATGGCGGATGACCTCGGCCAGGCGGAAAAGCTGGACGAAATTCGCGACTGGTACGACGGCTACAACTTCTCCGGCCATGAGATTTACAACCCCTGGTCGGTTATCAACTACTTCAGTCGCAACTGCAAAGCCGGCCCTTACTGGGTGAACACTTCCGGCAACAGCATCCTGGCAGAACTGCTGGAGCACGCCGATGAGACGCAGGAACGGAACCTCTACAAGCTGCTGCGCATGGAAACGATCAGCACGCAAATCAAGGAAAGCGTAATCTACTCCGATATTTACCGCGATCGGGAAGCGCTCTATACCATGCTGCTCACGACCGGATATCTGAAAGTCGTTCCTGGCATCTTTGACGGCGATGCGGAATTCTGCGCCGTAGCTATCCCCAATCAGGAAGTTCGCCGGGTGTACGCCTCGGAAGTGGTGTCCCGGCTCCAGCGCCTCGGAACGCGCCCCAATCCGGCGGCATTCATGGAGTCTCTGCTCACCGGCCAGGCGGAAGATTTCTCCCGGGAGCTCGCGTCTTATCTGGAAACGGTCGTCAGCTACTACGACACCTTGAACCACGAGAGCTTCTACCACGGCTTCATGCTGGGGATGCTGGCCCTGCTCGTCCCCCGCTTCCAGATCCGCTCGAACCGGGAAAGCGGTTACGGCCGCTTCGACCTGGCAGCGTTTCCCAAGCGTAAAGAGCAGGCAGGCATCCTCATGGAATTCAAAGTGGCAAAGACCGAGGAAGACCTGCCCCAAGAGGCGGCAGCCGCCCTCCGCCAAATCGAGGGCATGGACTATCTGGCCGAGTTCCGGGCGCAAGGCATAGAGCATGTCTGGCGATACGGCGTCGCTTTCTGCGGCAAGAAAGTGAAGCTGATTGCAGGGTAAAGAAACGCCATCTTCCGTCAAGAAAGTGGGCGCAAAATCTTCCACACAGCGGGGATTCTTTTCCTGCCGCTATTGTCGCCTTTTTCGCCAGATGGTATAATTCACGTAGGAAATCGTCCCACGAAAGGAGAACCAACTACCATGAAAGTCCTGATGATCAACGGTTCGCCTCACGCCAAGGGGAACACCGCCCTGGCGCTGGAGGAGATGCGGAAGGTTTTTGAGGAGAACGGCGTGCAGACGGAGTATGTCCATGTCGGCAACCTGACGGTGCGGGGCTGCATCGCCTGCGGCGCATGTAAGACGAAGGGGCGCTGCGTCATCGACGATGTGGTGAACGAGACGGCGGCGGCCTTTGAGACGGCGGACGGCCTGGTGGTGGGGGCGCCGGTCCACTACGCTTCGGCCAACGCCACTACCATCGCCTATCTCGACCGGCTGTTTTTCAGCACCGGCTTCGACAAGACGATGAAGGTGGGGGCCGCGGTGGCGATTGCCCGGCGGGGCGGCTGCTCGGCCACTTTTGACGAGCTCAACAAATACTTCACGATTTCCGGGATGCCGGTGGCGTCGAGCCAGTACTGGAACAGCGTCCACGGCCTGACACCGGGCGAGGCAGCGCAGGACGCGGAGGGGCTCCAGACGATGCGGACACTGGCCCGGAACATGACGTTCCTGATGAAGAGCATCGCCCTGGGCCGGGAAAAGTACGGCCTGCCGGAAAAGGAAGAATGGACGCCGACGCATTTCATCCGCTGAAACGGGCACACAACCGGAGCGCGCGCCGGCGGGAGACAGATTGACAGCGCGTATGACAGACTAAAGGAGATGTTACCATGGCCGACCGGTTTCACGAAATCGATATCGCCGGCATGAAGCGCCGGCTCCCCATCATGAACCTACCCGACAACAGCAAGGCCATCGCCGCCTTTGTCATCCTGGGCGACGTCGAGCTCACGGAGCACTGCGCCGGGGCGCTGATGAAGAAGATCCCGCGGGAGGCGGAGGTTGTCATGACGGCGGAGACGAAAGGCATCCCACTGGCCGATTCCCTGGCCCGCCATCTCGGCATGGATCGCTACGTCGTCGCCCGGAAGTCCGTCAAGGCCTACATGGAAAACCCCATCTGGGTGGATGACGAGTCCATCACCACCTTTGGCCAGCAGCGCCTTTACCTCATGGAGGAAGACATCGCCCTTATCAAGGGGCGGCACGTCCTGCTGGTGGACGACGTGATCAGCCGGGGCGGCTCCATGCGGGCGATGCAGTCGCTGGCGGAAAAGGCCGGCGGCCAGGTCATCGGCATGGCTGCCGTCATCGCCGAGGGCGACGCCGCCAAACGCACCGACATCATCACCCTGGCCAGCATGCCGCTGTTCGAAGCGCAATGAAATGAGACGTATCCCGCGCTTGTTAGCATCGGGAAAAACTGGTTGACATAGCGTAAAAAAGCAATATAAGCACGAAAGAGAGGCAGTACTTGTATGGATTTTCGTACCATGATCCAGTCGCTGGAGGAAAAGGGCATGATCGCCCATGTCCGCACCGAGGTGGACCCGGTGCATGAGCTGGCCGGCGTCGCCAAACGGTTCGAGGGCGGGAAGAAAGCCCTGATTTTCGACAAGGTGAAGGGAAAAGAGTTTCCCGTCGTCTGCGGCCTCTGGTGGAACCGGGACGTGCTGGGCGCCCAGTTCGGCGTCAGCGGCCGCGAGGTGCCGGCCTACATCGGCAACGCCCTGGAGCGGTTCCATTCCGCGCCGGTCCCGCCGGTCATCGTGGGGGCACCGCCCTGCCAGGAGATCGTCGAGGGGGACATCGACCTCACGCGGCTGACAATCCCGACACTGGCACTGGAAGACGGCGGCGCTTACCTCGACGATTCGGTGGTCATCGCCAAAGACCCGGACACCGGCGTCCGCAACACCTCCATCCACCGCATCATGGTCACGGGCAAGAACCGCTGCACGATGCTCATGGACCTCGGCCGCCATCTGCGCGACTACTATGAACGGGCGGAAAAGAAGGGGCAGCCGCTGGAAATCACTATCAACAACGGCGTGCCCGCCTCGGTCTATACCTGCGCCATCACCGCCGGTACCGCCATCGACGAGGACGAGCTGGGGCTGGCGGCGGCGTTGCAGGGGGACAAGGCCATCGCCCTTTCCCGGTCGCGGACGGTAGGCGTCGAGGGCATCGCCAGCGCCGAGGTCGTCCTCGAGGGGCGTATCCTGCCGCGTGTCCGGGAGCCCGAAGGCCCCTTCGGCGAAGTCACCGGCTACTACGCCCAGCGGGATGACCGCTGGGTGGTGGAAATCACCGCCATCACCCGCCGCCGGGACACCATGATGCAGACATTGCTCCCGGGCAAGGAGGTCTGGAACTCCATCGGCGCCTGCTCCGAGGCCGGCCTTTTGAAGACACTTTCCAAACAGGTCCCCGGCGTAAAGAACGTCTATCTGGCCCACGCGAACTGCGGCTTTTACGGCTGCGTCGTGCAGTGCGACCCGCCCCGGGCCGGCTTTGGCAAGAATGCCATCCTCGCCGCCTTCGGCGCTTTCCCGCCGCTGAACATGGTGACCGTCGTCAACAGCGACGTGGACATCTTCGACGCCGAGGATGTCATGCGGGCGGTGACCCTGCGATTCGACCCCACGAAGGACCTGGTGGTCGTCCCCGCCGCCGCCTGCCACGAGCTGAACCCCGTCTGCCCCGGCGGTCTCGGCGCCAAATACGGCTTCGACGCCACCATCCCCCCGGGGGAGGAGGAACGCTACCGGAGAGTCGCCTTCCGGGAGGTCGATTTGGCGAAGTATGTGATTGAATGATTCAACCGGCTGGTCCCGTGTGAAAAAACGGGGCCGGCCGTTTTTTGAAAAAATGACCTCATTTTTTACAGAGTGTCTTCACCTGCATCCCGTCATGGATACCGTTTCATTATGCAAGGAGGAACACACCATGAACGAAGAATGCCTGATCTGCAAAAAACCACTGGTCTATACGGAAACCGGGGAAATGATGGAATGTTTCCTTTGCCATAAACGTGAATCAAGCAAAACCAAGTGCGCTGATGGACACTATATCTGCAACGACTGCCACACGAAGGGCATGGATGCCTTGCTCGGTTTTTGCCGGCAAACAGAATCAAAGAATCCGGTGGCCATCATCCGCCAGATGATGCGTTTACCCTTTTGCCACATGCACGGGCCCGAACATCATGTCATGGTGGGCGCGGCTCTTTTGACGGCGTTCAGGAATGCCGGCGGCGATATAGACCTCCATGGCGCGCTGCTGGAAATGATGAACCGCGGGAAAAGCGTCCCCGGCGGTGCCTGTGGCTTTTGGGGTGCCTGCGGCGCCGGAATCAGTACCGGGATGTTCGTGTCCATCCTCTCGAAATCCACGCCACTTGCCAATGAACCCTTCGCGCTGGCCCATCGGATGACGTCAAAAGCACTGGCCAGGATTGGCGAAATCGGCGGCCCCCGTTGCTGCAAGCGGGATTCCTTTTTGTCCATTCTGGCCGCCATTGATTTTGTAGCGGAGCACTTCGACGTAAAGATGGAATCAGAGGACATTGCCTGTGAGTTCTCTTCCCAAAACAACCAATGCATCGGCATCAGGTGTCCCTTTTTTCAGGCAAAACACCGGTAAGAAACACAGTGGCTTCGACGCCACCATCCCCCCCGGCAAGGAGGAACGCTACCGTCGCGTCGCCTTCCGAGAGGTCGATCTGGGGAACTATGTGATTGAATGAATCATTAGCCCGACAAAAGTATCGGGAATTAATACACGGGTGGGTCCTCTATGAATACAATAACGAATGGTTTGCTCGCTTGTCTGCAACAGGCAAAGGTAGCCGGTGTACTGGATATTCAGGCATTCATGGCGTATATGGAACCGTTATATCACCAAGCCGGGTACCGAAATCGGCCTGCTTTGGAAAAGCGGCTGAAAATCCTGGTCAGTCACGATTCCGGCATAGGAGATTTTGTCAACTGTTCCGCTGCTTTGCGGGAACTGCGGCGCGTATACCCTCAAGCAGAGATTACCCTTCTGATATATCCGCGATGCATAGAACTGGCACAGGCCTGCCCATATATTGACCATTTACTGACAAATTCCCGGGCCTGCCGGTGGGATAGCCCATTGGAGCTTTACACCTGGGCCTTGCAGTTCGCTGGAAAATATCTTTTGCCACACCATTTTGACATGACTTTTTCCTTCGACCTGTACGGTAGTTCGCTATTATTGGAATATATGAGCGGAGCACCCATCCGAGTTGGCTATTCAGCTGGACACATACCACTTCCGCTTGAATCTCCTACGATGCCTGCGTATCCCTGTTGTCTTTGCCGCTCCCCTACGATAATGTATATGGTCTGCATACCGTGGACACCTACTTAGGCATTTTGGACCTCCTACTACAAAGCCCTGTTGCCAATCGAAACACAGAAATATGGATTACGAAAGAGGATTTGGCGGCTTCAGAGAGATGGATTCCAGTCTCCTGGAAAGGAGACCCATTGGCAGTTCTCGTAACGGGCGGCACTGCCAAGCGAAAACAATGGGTGCCACAACGATACGCCCAAGTCGTGCAACGCCTTCGGGAGAAAGATACCCATTTATACTTTCTTTTGCTAGGCGGCTCTGAAGATTACGAGGATGCGGAAATCATTGCCCGCGCCACAGGTCCGGAAGCCTGTATCAATCTGGCCGGAAAAATGAGTTTTCGCCAATCTGCCGCAATCATGCAGCGCTGTTGCTTCTATATGGGGAGCGATACCGGTACAATGCATATCGCCGCTGCCATAAATCTCCCTGTATTGGAACTCAATTGCTTCCCGGCAGATCATCCGCAATGCAGAGATATGGGAGTCGTTTCATGCCGCCCCTACAGAGTCCCGTCCGTTATCGTCCAACCGCCTCATGGTTTAGACGAATGTCAAAAACCAGGAGATGCCTATGGCTGCCGGCGTCAAAACCAAAGACATTGTATCCTTCAAATCACCCCGGAACTCGTAGTCAAAGGGTATCAGCGATTGCAAGAACTGGTAACGGCACATATTCCAAAAACACTTTTTTTGTCCGATAAAATAAACCCATGAAAGAACCGGCCAAACCGCAAAATACCGCGGATTTGGCCGGTTCGTTTTCGGAAAGCTTTTCTCTTGTTTGCCGGCTTCTTCCCGGACAATGCCCTTTCGACGCCCAAGGCCCGTGACAGAAACCACCCTATTTTTGCTCCGGTTTTTCCGAATAACGCTTCCGCCTTTACAGGTTCGCCATCTCGGTATATAATGGAATGCATTAAGTAGTCGCTTATCCTCTATCAACAGAGAAACCGGAATCCGGAAGGGATTTATAATGAACTTTTCCAAGTTGCGGCGCGGGTATATCGCGTTCATGGCGCTGTATGTCATCGTTTACGGCACCATCCTGTACCGGAATATCGAGCCGTTCACGGACTACACCAATACCATCGAGCTCATGGCGGACCTGGTGAATCTGGCGGTGGTCACTTTCGTCGCCCGCAGCCGGCCGCCGGGACTTCGTATGCCCTGGGTGTGGTTCGGCGTCGCCATCCTGCTCTACACTTTGGGTGACGCATACCTCGTCTCGCAGACGGATTTTCAGGGGCTGGAGCCGGAGTCGCCGAATCCCGCCGACTGGTGCTTCATCCTCAACAACATCGCCTGCTTTGCCGGTCTGGGCGCCTACCTGCGGCAGACGGAGCACATCCGCCTGATGGAAACCGCCTTTGACATCCTGCTCTCCGTCATGGCGGCGGCCGGCCTCATCTTCCAGTTCCTCGTCCGCCCCCTGCTGGTGGCGAATGAGGGGGCCAACACGGCGGAACTCTTCATCCAGCTCTTTTATCCGGTGGCCGACATCGGCTTCCTGTCGGGCTGTTTCCTGCTGGTCTTCGGCACCGACATCCGGCGCTTTTTCACCCGGCCGAACCTGATGCTGATTGTCACCTTCCTGTTCATGTTCGTCATCGACCAGCTCTCCCTGATCGGAACGGTGTACGAAATCGAAGTCATCGAGACGTTCCTGGGGCCCTGCTGGGCGCCGTCGTTCTTCCTGCTGACGCTGGCCGGCACCTTCCCGGCCGAGGAACGCATAGAGCTTCACGAGTCCCATGTCAGTCACCGCTGGGAAACATTGCTGGTTTACGGGCGCATCCTGCTGCCCTACCTCTTCGCCTTTGCCCTGCTGATCATGGCGGCGGTACTCTACAACCTCTGGGATTCCTTCTTCATCGGCGCCATCGTCATGGTGCTGCTGCTGTCGTTGCGGCAAATCAACGTCCTCCTGCGCAATCAGGGGCTGCTGAAAGAGATCCAGAAAAGCGAGCAGGAATTGTTCTTGAAGAACCAGCGGCTGGAAAAAATGAAAAACCAGATGGAGCGCGACGCCAAAATCGACTTCCTGACGCAACTGGCGAACCGCCGCCACATCGACCAGACATTCGTCGGCCTGATCCCGGAGGAAGGGAAACACCTCTCGCTGGGGGTCCTGCTGATTGATGTGGATTTCTTCAAGCGCATCAACGATACCTATGGCCACCAGATTGGCGACGAAGTGCTGCAGACCGTGGCCCGGACCATCCGCTCGGTGATCCGCGACAGCGATATCGCCGGCCGCTTCGGCGGCGACGAGTTCATCCTGCTGATGCCGGGGGCTCAGGTGAAAGACACCGCCGCGATCGCGGAGCGGCTGCTGCAGAAAATCCGGGATGACAAGGAACTGGCCGACCGGCAGGTGACGCTTTCCATCGGTTGCACCAGCCGACAGTTCTCCCGGGAGGACTACTCCGTCATCCAAATCATGAAGCAGGCGGACGACGCCCTCTACCGGGCCAAGGAAAACGGCCGCAACCGGTATGAAGTGTATGACCCGGAAGCGGCGGAAACGGCCTGATGCTTCCGAAATGAAAGACAGTCTGTATGATTTTTCTGTGTTTCCTCCTTTTTCTCCGCCAAAAAGCCCGGTAAAAAAGCTCCGGCTGCCAGACGAAAGCAGCCGGAGCTTTTATTTTGCCGGGCGCGATGTGAGCCGCACCCCGGAAAGGGATGGCCCTGGCGCGCGTACGACAGCAACCGTTTTGGGATTCAGATGATTTTCTCGCCGTGATAGACCTCGCCCTCGATGTCAGGGCAGACGCCGTAGCCGATGGCCCATTCGGATTTGTACTTGATGGCCTGGGCGTGGATGTTCTCAATCCGGTCGATGGTCCGTATGACCTTACCCGGCACACCGGCCACCAGCGAGTTCGGCGGGATGACCTCGTTCTCCCGCACCAGGGCGCCGGCGGCGATGATGGAGCCGCGGCCCACTTTCGCCCCCGTCAGCACAGTGGCGTTCATGCCGACCAGCACATGGTCCTCGATGACGCAGCCATGAATGACCGCCGAGTGGCCGATGGTCACATAGTCGCCGATGATGCAGGGGAAATCGTCGGCCACATGGAGGCAGGTCAGGTCCTGCACGTTCGAGCATTCGCCGACGGAAATGTAGTTCACGTCGCCCCGGGCCACAACCCCCGGCCACAGGCTGGCGAATTTCGCGATGCGAACATCACCCGACAGGAACACCATCGGCGCCACAAAGGCCTTGTCGTCCACCTGCGGCAGTTTTCCCTCAAATTCCCGGCTTTCCAGCGTAAACATTCGACATTCTCCTTTGCAAAATAAATTATTGTCATACATATAGTATAAAACATTTCAGATGAGGGCATATCATTCCGGCGAATGGGCAATCGCCCAGAGCCCCAGGATATGACGCATGGTGTTGGCGAGGTTTTCCCGGCTTTGGGCGAGGGCTGTGTCCAGCGGCAGCGGCCCCGGCTGAATGCTGAAAGCGGCGCTGACGCCGGCCGCCCGCGCTTCCGCCGGCGCGATGTCAACCGCTCCGGCCACACAGACTACCGGCACCCCGGCCGCACTTGCCCGCCGCGCGATGCCGCCCACAGCCTTTCCCATCAGGGATTGGCTGTCAAAGCGCCCCTCGCCGGTGAAAACCACGTCGGTCCCCGCCAGCCGTTCGTCGAAACGGGCCGCCTCCAGCAGCGCGTCGATGCCGCGCACCAGCCGCCCGCCGAAGAAAGCGACGGCCCCGGCCCCCATGCCGCCGGCGGCCCCGGCGCCGGGGAGATCGGCGACGCGCTTTCCCAGCGTCTGTTCGATGACGGCCGCCAGATGGGCCAATCCTTCGTCCAGCCGCCGCACCATCGCCGCGTCCGCCCCCTTTTGCGGACCGAACACCGCCGCCGCCCCCCGGGGCCCGCAAAGTGGCGTATCGACGTCGCCGAGCACTGTCACCGATACGTCCGCCAGCGTTTCCCGGAGCCCCGTCATGTCGATGGCGGCAATGTGGGACAATGTCGCCCCCGTGGGTACGAACGCCTTTCCGGCCCCGTCGCGGAACACCGCCCCCAGCGAGGCCGCCGCGCCGCAGCCGCCGTCGTTGGTGGCGCTGCCGCCGAGTCCCAGGAGCAGCCGTTTCGCCCCGTCGGCTAAAGCGGCCCCCATAAGCTCGCCGACGCCGAAGGTCGTCGCCTCCCCCACCGCCGGTTTTCCGTGAACCAACGGCAATCCCGCCGCCGACGCCAGCTCGATGACGGCGGTGCCATCCGGCAGTCGCCCGTAAAACGCGGGCACCGGCTCGAAAAGCGGCCCCGTCACCGTCACCGGCACGTGCTCACCGCCGGCCGCGGCCAGAAACGCCGCCACCGTCCCCTCACCGCCGTCGGCGATTGGCAGGGTGTCAACCATTGCCGCCGGGAACCGTTCCCGCACCGCCGCCGCCATGATGGCGGCCACCTCCGATGCGGACAGGGACCCCTTGAAGGAATCGGGAATCACGATGACCTTTTTCATAGTTGCCTCCGTCCCCCGGCGCAAAAGCCCACGTCACTCACCATTTTCCCGGACGCCGCATCAGCTCTCCGCCCCCGGCGCGGGCAATGTCAGACAATAGGGCAGAAACGCCTCGTCGGGCATGCTGGCCGAGCGGATGGCGTTTTTGATGGCTTCCTCCATCACATGAGCCGCTAACGTCCCGGCCATATTGAGGTCGGCCTCCACCAGCTCGCCGCAGGCCGAGGCGTACACCGTGTCGCCGTCAGCCAGCGTCCCCACCGGGTCGATGCAGCGGGGATACGCGTTCGCCGCCTGGGCCGCCAGCCGCGTGAGCTGCGCCTTGTCAAAGCGCCCGTTGGTGACGATGGCGCCGATGGTGGTATTCTGCCGGGCGAGGATATCCCGCGGGGCCGCCACCCGATAAAGCTCCTCCGTGGCGCTGGCAAAGGCGGCGCGGTCCTCGGTCCGCATGCCGGCCAGTTTCTCCCGGGTCGCGGCGTCATAGATATCCCCGAGGGCGTTCACCACCACCACTGCTCCGATTTTCAGCGGGCCGATCTGCACCGCGTGGTAGCCGATGCCGGCCTTCATGGACCGCGGCATGCCGCCCATCTTGCCCACCGTGGCCCCGGTCCCGGCGCCGACGTTGCCGCTTTCCGGATGGTTCTCCTCCAGCGCCGCCCGGCAGGCGTCATAGCCCATCTTCGCGTCGGGGCGGACATCGGCGCGGCCGTAAGCCAGATCGAAAATGCAGCTCTGCACCACCAGCGGCACTTTGGCGAAGCCGGTATCGAAACCGATGCCGTTTTCCTCCAGACAGCGCATCACGCCGTCCGCCGCCGCCAGCCCGTAGGCACTGCCGCCGGACAGCACCACAGCGTGGATGGGGATGTCCTCCTTCGTCGGGTCCAGCACCGGCGTTTCCCGGGAGGCCGGGCCGCCGCCGCGCATGTCAAACCCGGTCTTCGCCCCCTGGGGGAAAAGCAGCACCGTCACCCCGGTCTTGGCCACATCGTCCTGGGCGTTGCCGACGCGCACCCCCTGCAGGGAGGCAAAGGGTATCGGCTGGGGCACCGGTTCCGCCGCCCCCGTCGCCGGCCCCGCCAGCAGGAAAGGCAGCGCCCCCAGCAGCAGGCCGCGCCGCAACCATTTTTTCCACTTCATCTCAGCCCACCCCCGGGAACGCGTCCACATACTTGATTTTGATGTCGGGGAAGGCGTCCACGAACTGGATCTTGAAATCCTCCCCCGAGGTCACGAACTGCCATTCCCCGATATGGTCGGGAAACGCGGTGACCTGCTTCACCTTGAGGTCGGGGAACGCGTCCACGATCTTCACCTTGATGTCGGGGAAGGAGGTCACCACCTTCACCCGGCCGCAGAGTTTGATGCCCCGGAAATAACCGTCCGAACTCACCACCGAGGACGCCAGCGCCGTCGTCGTCATCAGCAGCAGGGCGAGCAGCGTCCCCAGCAACAGACACCGTTTCCGCACCATAAAGCCACCTCCGTTTTTCCCACCGGTCCCCCGGACCGGTCTTTTCTTCCATAAATATATATATTCGCGGTTTTTCCGTGATTTCCTGCCGGAGCGGCGGTCAACCCCGGCGGAAAAATCGGCAACGCGGCAGGGATTCGGCCCCCGGACAGAGAAATAATACCTGCCAATATATTATGAAAGGAAGCCATCGCCATGAAAGAACCCCTGTTCCTCTGCTATCCCCGCTGCTCCACCTGCCAAAAGGCCAAAAAGTGGCTGGAAGACCACGGCGTCAGGGTAACCATCCGCGACATCCAGCTGGAAAACCCCGGCGAGGACGAACTGCGCGCCTGGCACAAGGCCAGCGGCCTGCCCCTGAAGCGCTTCTTCAACACCAGCGGCCTCAAATACCGGTCGCTGAACCTCAGGGACAAGCTGCCCGCCATGAGCGAGGACGAACAGTACGCGCTGCTGGCCACCGACGGCCTGCTGGTAAAACGTCCTCTGCTGGTGGGAAAGGACTTCGTGTTGGTGGGCTTCCGGGAAGCGGAATGGCAGGAAAAGCTCCTATGATGAACCCAAAACCATACACCCTGTAAACCACTGGCGTGGCCGGCGAAATACTTTTCCCGCCCCTGTCACCGAAGAAAGGAGACTCCCATGAAACTCGTCACCTTCCAGCGCGGCCCCGACGCCGCCGAAGAAACCGGCCTCCTGACGCCGGGCGGCGTGCTGCCCACAAAAGAAGCCGGCCTGCCCTATGATTCCATGAACGACCTCATCGCGCGCATCACGCCGGACGAATGGAGCGCGTTGCGCGCGGCCAGGGGGCCGGGCCTGCCGCTGGGCGAAGTCCGGCTGCTCGCCCCCATCCCCCGGCCGCGGCAGGATGTCCTCTGCCTCGGCCTCAACTACGCTGAACACGCGCGGGAGGCCGGCCAGTACTCGCAGGAAGCCTTTACCGCTGACAAGACCTGGCCCGTCTTTTTCTCCAAGCGCGTGACGTATGCCCCCGGCCCCGGTGCCGTCATCCCCGCCCATGAAGACCTCACCGACCGGCTCGACTACGAAGCGGAGCTCGCCGTCATCCTGGGGCGGGACGCGAAAAACGTTCCGGAAAAGGACGCGGCGGATTACATCTTCGGCTACACGATTCTCAACGACGTCTCCGCCCGGGACCTCCAGACACGCCACAAGCAGTGGTACTTCGGCAAGAGTCTCGACGGATTCACCCCCATGGGGCCCTGCCTCCTCACCGCCGACAGCGTCCCCTTCCCGCCCCGCCTCGCCATCTCCACCACCGTGAACGGCGAACTCCGCCAGGACGCCGGCACCGGGGACCTCATCCATGGCATTCCGGAAATCATCGCCACCCTGTCCCGGGGAATGACGCTCGCCGCCGGCACCATCATCGCCACCGGCACCCCCAAGGGCGTCGCGATGGGCATGAAAACGCCCCGGTTCCTGAAAAAAGGCGACGTCGTCGTCTGCCGCATCGAAGCCATCGGCGAACTGCCGAACACCGTCGGCTGACCGGCCGCGCCAACGCGCCCTTCACGTCCCATACAGCAAGGAGGATTTTTACATGATGTATGATTTCTTATCTCGTTCCCGCCTCCGATGCCTCGGTGCGGGTCTCGTCCTGCTCTTCTGCCTGCTCGCCCGTCCCCTGTCGCTGGCGGCGGCGCCGGTACCGCTGCGGGGCGTCGTCGAGGGCTTCTACGGCCGCCCCTGGTCGGCGGCGGAACGCCTCGACATCATCCGCTTCTGCGGCGAACAGGGCTTCAACGCCTACATTTACGCCCCAAAGGATGACCCCTATCACCGGGCCCAGTGGCGGGAACCCTACCCGGAAAAGAAACGGAAGGAACTGGCCGCGCTGGTGCAGGCATCCCGGGCGGCCGGCGTAAAGTTCATCTTCGCCCTGTCGCCGGGACTCGACGCCCGCTTCACGCCCCTCAGAGGCGCGATGGACCGGGAAATGCTGCGGGAAAAACTTGACGCCATGTATGACATCGGCGTCCGGGACTTCGCCGTGTTCTTCGACGACATCGAGGATCTCAGCGGCCGCGACCAGGCCGAGCTGCTGGCCTGGCTGGACGCGAACTTCGTCAAGCCCCATGGCGACATCGGCCCGCTGCTCACCGTCCCCACCGAGTATTTCCGTCAGAAAATGGCGGCGGCCGGCGGCGGTCCCACCCCCTACACCCGGGAATTCGCGGCCGGTCTGCCGAAGGACGCCATCGTCCTCTACACCGGCGAAGGCGTGGTCAAAGGCGGCCTCACGGCGGCGGAACTCGACAGCGCCAACCGGCTGTACGGACGGCGCCTCGGCCTCTGGTGGAATTACCCCGTCAATGATTATATGGAAGAAAAGCTGGCCCTGGGCCCGGTGGAAAAGCTCCCCGGCGACGTCCCGGCGGCGTTTTTCAACCCCATGTCCCGGCCGCTCCTCTCCCAAATCTCGCTGGCCACGGCGGCGGATTGGGCCCGGGACCCGGCGGGCTACAATCCCGATGCCGCCTGGTATCAGGCCATCGCTGCCCAGTACGGAGAACTGGCGCCGGCAATGGAACGCTTTGCCGCTGAATCCCAGCGATTGGAAAATAACTGGGCCGCCATCGGTCCCCCGGACGGTGCCCGGCTCCGGGCGGCCATTGACGACCTCTGGCGGGCCTGGCCGGCGGGCGAAACGGCGGACGCCTGCTGGCAAAAAGTCCACGATGAAGTCATGGCCCTGGAGCAGGCGGCCCACACCCTGCGGGAAAAGCTCCCGGGCAACCTCCGGCGCGAATGCCGGCCCCAGCTCGTCCGGCTAAAGCGCCTGACCGCCGCCGATCAAACGGCGCTGGCGCTGCTGCAAAGTCACCGGGCCGGGGACGCGAAGCAGACAAAACGGCTCCTCGCCCGCCTCGAAAAACAAGTGGCGAAACTCCAAAAAACGGAAAAAAAGGCCCGGATCGCCGAAACCTCCGCCCAGGCTTTCCTGACGGAAACGCTGGCCTATGTCCGGGGCGAATCCCCCGCTACCCCGTGACCGGTCCGTTGTCAAAACCGCGGTCCCCGGGTTCCCCTCCCGACAAAAAAGGCAAGGCCCCTGATTTCCGGGTCTTGCCTTTTTTACGGCCTTTTTTACTCCGTCGCGTATCCGGGGACTGACATCCCCTCTTTCCCCGTCACTCGAACGCTTTGCCCCACAAAGCCCGGCAAACCGCGTCCATGATTCTCTCTTCCCAGATGTATTTGCCGCTGAACTGACCGGTGGAGCGCGGATCCTCGTCGGGGTCCATGCCCACGCCATTGAAGGCGTAGACGAAACCGTCCTTCGTGCCGGGGCGGTGGAGCATGCCGGAAAGCAGGCCGTAGGCTTCCCCGGTGTGGCCGGCGAGATCGATGGCGTAGTCCCGGCAGACACGGCCGCTGCTGTCGCCGTAAATCCGGTATTCGCCCAGGCCGTAATTCAGCATGGTTCCGTCATAGGTGTCCCCGTTCTTTTTCACGGGATCGAAAACCCAACGCGGCCGGAAGAGCTCGGCGTTTAGCGCAGGCCGCCGGCGCTGATGAGCCGTTCCAGGCACTTTTTTTCGGAGGATTTGTAGAAGAAAAGGTCATCGACCTTCACCCGGCGGGTGTAATATTTGAGCGCTTTGTCCTCCTCGCCCTCGCCGGGGAACCAGCGGCTGCTCTCCGCCTGGATCACAAAGGGATTCCCGCTGTCGTCCCGCCCCAGATACATCATGACGTGCCCCTCGGTGAACAGGAGGTCGCCGGGCCGGAGTCCGGCAATGGCCGCTAGCTTTCCCTTGTCGTCCATCGCCTCCAGCGGGATGAGGCGCGTCATGTCCTTCTGCTGTTCCCCGGCGTCCGCCCAAAGGTCTATGCCCACGCTGCGATACACATCCGCCGTGAACAGCGAGCAGTCCACGCCGCCCTCCAGGCCGCCCCAGCCGTACAGGTCGCCCAAAAAACGGAAGGCCTGGCGGATCAGATTGTTTTCCGAGTACGGCAGCCAGCCCTTGTGGACCGTATCGTCCGCCGGAATGCGCACCGCCGCTTCATGGAAGGATTGATTGACTTCCCGCGGCACCGAGACGAGCCAGGTCCCGTCCGCCTGCGGCTCCGGCTTTCGGAGGGGCAGCCGGGCGCCCATCGAGAACGGCAGGGAAAGCGCGTCGTCCACCCGGATGTCCTTCCGGTCGCCGGTGATCACGAGGAAATGCTCCGGCGCCGCGTATTCCATCCACTTGTCGCGGGTCGTGAAGGCGATGGCGTCCCGTTCCACCCAGCCGGTGAAGTTCCGCATCTCGACGAAGCAGAACCGCTTGTCCCGGCTCTCCGCCAGCACCGCCAGCGGCTCCGCCGGATTGACCGTCACGCCCTGCAACAGGTCGTAATGGGTATCGTTCGCGCTTTCATACCAGCCGGTGCTTGCCGGCAAATACCGGAGATTTGCCCGGGCGGTCGTCAGCGCGAATCGCACCGCCTGACGCTCGGGCAGCGCGTTGATGGCGCAGTTGTCAACGACCTGCCAGTACCGGGAGCGGGCGAGGGGGGCCCCGTTCTCAAAGACCTCCTCCGGCTCAAAATACCAGAAGCACGACTTGGCATAGGCCATTTTCCGGCGTACCGCGTCGCGCGGCCATTCGTCCGGATAGGCGGCCATATCGACGTGGAGCGGGTTCTGGCGCATCGTGGCCCGGAGTTCCGCCAGCGCGTCCTCGCTGATGACGGCGTCGCCGCCGGGATTGCGCCGCGTCCAGTATTCCGCCGCGCCGTACTTCCCTTTCGCGGCCCGCGTCTCATCGCCGCCCGCCAGATATTCCTCCAGCGTCAGCCCCTGCCGGAATATCTTCCGCGCCGTCTCCTGCCCCACATAGCGGATGTGCCATGACTCATACTCATAGCCGGTGACGCCGGCCTTGCCCGGCGGATAGCGGAGGATGAAGCCGTGATCGGCCAGCCGCCGGTGCATGACCTGGTACGGCGTTTCCTCCGTCCCGTAGTAGTCGCTGGTGGTCTTGCCGTCCTTCACGATCGTGACGTCCAGCGCCAGCCCGGTGTGATGCTCGGAGTAGCCGGGCACGGCGACGTAATTCTTCACGTAGTCCTCGCCCTCCGACGCCCGCAGCTCTTCGGTGAGTTCCCGCTGGCGCGCGACGCTGCGATAGGCGGACTCCAGCTCAAGCTGGATCCCGCTTTTCAGGAGGTCTTCCCGCAATTCCCGGAAATGACGGTACGTTTCCCGCTCGACCCGGAATTTCTTGCCGAAGCAGTTCTTCACGGTGACCAGGGAAACCTCGGATTCATAGTTGTCGGGCAACTTATGCGTCTTGTTCACCAACAGCGGATCGCCGGCGGCGGTTGCCGATACGGATGTTTGCGCCGCCGCTGCCACGGTGCCGTTCCACGGCATGATGCCGCTGGCGGGGAAACTCATGGTCCCGGCCAGCAGGGCAATGGTGATTGCTTTTTTCACGCTGTACAGCGATTTCCTCATGCTGTCATCTCCTGTCGTTCTTCCGGCGCTTTTCCCGCGACGGACGCCGTCCTGTCCCCCTGCCGTCCCCATCCGCAGATACGTGCCGGCGCAATACAATCTTCCCCAGTATTATACCCCACAACCCCCACCGGCTTCAAGCGGTCCGTGGGAAGCCACCGCGCCGGTCCACTGCCTTCGGGTTACGCAGCCCTTTCGTTTTCGCGTAAACCGTCAGGCAAACCTTTCGCCCCTGCCCCCTCTTTCCTTCTTGCCAACGGCCTTTGTCTGTGCTATATTGATTCCAGTTTCAAAACTTAAAAATTTTTTCAGTTTTGAAACCGGGGGGAGGCATCGCCATGAAATTGATAGAACGGCCCCATTATCTGCAGCGGCTGGCCGGATTGCGCGGGACACCGGACATCAAGATCATCACCGGCCTGCGCCGGAGCGGAAAATCCAAACTGCTGCAGGCGTTCATGGAACGGATTGCCGCCGATACGCCGGAGGCCAATCTCATATTCGTGGATTTCATGGCGCTGGAAAACGAGCCGCTGAAGGAGTACCACGCGCTTTATGAATACGTCGAAGCGCGCTTCCGGCCGGGCGCCGAAAATCTCCTGTTCATCGACGAGATCCAGATGTGTTCCGGCTTCGAGCTGGCCATAAACAGCCTGCACGCCAAAGAGAAATATGACATTTACGTCACCGGCTCCAACGCGTTCCTGCTCAGCGCCGATCTGGCCACCTTGTTCACGGGAAGATACATCGAACTGCATGTCTTCCCGTTCAGCTTTGAGGAATACTGCCGCTATTACCAGGGCCGTGGGGACAGGGACACGCTATTCGATGCCTACGCCACCCAGGGAGGGCTTGCCGGCTCCTACGCCTATCCCGCGGAGCAGGACCGCGCCGCGTATATCGCGGAAGTTTACAACACCGTGGTCAACCGGGACCTGGTGCAAAAATACCGTCTGCCCGATACGCTGGTGCTGGACCGGCTGGCGGAATTCCTGATGGACAACATCGGCAATCTCACTTCCGCGAACCGGATCAGCAACACGCTGGTTTCCAACAAGGTTTCGACCAGTCACGTCACCGTTGGCCGGTATATCAAGTACCTTTGCAGTTCCTTCCTGTTTTATCCCGTGCGGAGATTCGATATCCGGGGCCGGAAATATCTGGAAACGTCCGAAAAATACTATCTGGCCGATACGGGCATCCGGCAGAGCATCCTCGGCACCCGCAACATGGATTATGGCCGGTTGTACGAAAACCTCGTGTGCCTGGAGCTTTTCCGCCGCGGCTATGAAGTCTACGCCGGAAAGCTGTACGCGAAGGAAATCGACTTCGTCGCGAAAAAAGCCGGTGAACAGCTCTATATCCAGGTCAGCGACAACATCGAAAACCCCGATACCTTCCGGCGGGAATACGAGCCGCTGTTGAAAATCAGGGACGCGTATCCCCGGCTCATCGTCGCCCGGACCAGACATGACACCTACACCTTCGAGGGAATCTCCGTCGTTGACATCGCCGGATGGCTTGCCGCCGTCCCCGGAAGCAAGGGGCTCCAAACAACAGAACATATCCTGAAAA
This sequence comes from Schwartzia sp. (in: firmicutes), assembly GCA_017444395.1. Taxonomy (GTDB): domain Bacteria; phylum Bacillota; class Negativicutes; order Selenomonadales; family Selenomonadaceae; genus RGIG3544. The sequence continues at coordinate 25,002 of JAFSWT010000036.1, forward strand.
CAATCTGAATACCATCGTCAATTTGGAGAAACCGCCGATTTTCCGATTGGCCGCAAACGCTGTATAATCATGGATTTGCCGCCCCTCTCGAAGACGCGGTGATAAATTTCAAAATACAAATTTTGTACTCGCGTTTTTTGGACAGCGTTCCCCCGATGGCCATCCGCCCGGAAAAGACGCGGGAAAGCTGCTGTCCCTCCCGGCGGCGTTAAACCAAAATTCTCTCATTTTTCGCGCGCCTCCCCTTGCGTCCCCCACCCCGCTTCGCCGCGGTCGTCCGCCGGATGGTTGCCTCCCCCTTCGGGCAAAGGGCTTTGGCGGGTGTTATCAGATTGTTTTCAGGCGGATGGTATAGTCTTTTCTCTCGCCGGATGGCGGCTCGCGTGGCCGTTCTTCTCCGGCGGGAAAACAGCGGCGGCCCGCGCGGCGCCGGAACAAATCATACGCAGGGAGATTCAACGCCATGAAATCTTTCATTATATTATAAACAGGAATTTCATTTGCATGATTGCCATAAGGTACGCATCCTGTTTTCCATCGAAAGCGGGATGCGTTTTTTGTTAGGAGGAATCCCATGATCAGCTCAGCTACGAATAACGCGCTGCAGGCGCGCATACAGCTTCTCTTGCAGACGGGGAAGATGCTCATGGAGAACGGCGCCGATACGAACCGCGTCGTCCGGGACATGAACCGCCTCGCCGTCTATATGGGGTTTCAGGAGAACCAGCTCCGGCTGCATATCCTGAACTCGGTCATCCTCGTGGACCTCAAGGCGGAGACGGGGACGAACTTCTGCCAGTGCGAGGTGCGGGGCGTCAACATGGACGTCATCGCCAAGGTCAGCCGCCTGATCTGGCGGGCGGCGGAGGAGCACTACTGTCTGGAGGACTACAAGGCGGCGCTGGAGGCCATCGAAGCGACGCCGAAGAAATACTCGCCGCTGACCACCTGCTACGCCACGGCCCTCGCCTGCGCCGCCCTCTCCATCCTGTTCGGCGGCGACCTGCCGGCGGCCGTCTCCACGGCCATCTGCGCCGTCATCGGCATCCGGGCCCGCGGCGTCCTCACCGGCTACGGCGTGAACCCTTACGCCTGCGTCGGCCTGTCGTCATTTGCCGCCACCTTCTTCGCCTGGCTGGCCCAATCCTACGTCGTCTCGGCCACCCCCTGGATTCCCATGGTGGCCTGCGGCCTCGTCTTCATCCCCGGCGTGCCCCTCATCAACGCCGTGGACGACCTCGTGAACAACTACATCGCCTCGGGCATGACCCGGGCCATGAACGCCCTTTTGATCATCGGCGGCATGACCTTCGGCGTGGTGCTGGCCATGAAGGTCGGCAACGTCAGCGAATTCGCCTCCCTGACCGTCGCTTTTTCCGAGGACTTCACCGTCAGCGCCATAGCGGCGGCGGTGGCCTCTCTGGGATTTGCCGTCATCTTCAACCTGCCGCCGTCGCTGCTGCTGCCGGCCGCGGCGGGCGGAGCCCTCGCCGTCGGCCTGCGGAACCTCCTGCTCTTTGACGGCGGCGCGCCGCTGCCCACGGCCACTGCCGCCGGCGCTGTGGCCGTGAGCCTCTTTGCCCTGTTCTGGAGCCGCCGGTTCCGGGTGCCCACCCACGTCTTCAGCATTCCGGCCGTCATCCCCATGATGCCCGGCGTGCCGCTTTACCGGCTGCTCTTTTCCATCATCAACATCGACACCCAGCCCCTCGCCGTCTTTTGGGCCTCCCTACAGGGCGGCATCCAGGCGGTGCTCGTCCTCATTGCCATCTCCGTCGGCGTCGCCATCCCGAACCTCGTCGCCCGGCACTATATCGACAAGGCGAAAAAGGAAAAGCTGGACGACCTGCTCCGGCAGGCCCCGGTCCCGGAGGCCCCCACCCCCCTCACCGCCCGGCCCTGACTTTCCCATCGGCCCGCACCTTTCGCGGGCCGTTTCCTTTTCCTTTGCTTCTCTTTGCTTCTCTTTCCTCCGCGGCGAATTGCGCCCCCTGCCGCAAAGTGCTATAACCCGAGTTTTACAGTTTGAAGCCAATATTAGCAAATCAGATAGCACGCAAAGCCAGAAAAGACGCGAATTCAGCGTCTTTTTTGTTTCTGCTCTTTACGTTATGCTCTAGTTGTGCTATAATATGGCGGGTGA
>JAFSWT010000002.1 GCA_017444395.1 Schwartzia sp. (in: firmicutes)
AACACCGCGAACCAACGCATGACGCTGGCCAAAAGCAGCGCGTCGCGTTCGCGCTCCGGCGAAGGACCGGTTCCCCGGAAAAGCTGAAAAACGGCGTCGTAGAATGCGGCGGACGGACACAAGGCGAAGCCCTCCTTTTTTGAATTCTGTCAATATCGTATCATATTTTAGCGACAAATGGAAGGCTTGCGGGGTAATAATTCAGTTTTTACCATTCAAAAAGGGGCTGCCGCCCATAAACAAAAGGCGCGGCCGCCCCTTACTCCAAAATATACACAATTTTGGCGAATCCCCCATTTTTGCGATTGCCAGTGAATACTGATAAAGCATGGCTTCGTCGCCATCGTCGGCAACGCGGTTCAAAAAATCGAATTCAAAAATTTTGAATCCGATTTTTTGAACGGCGTTTCTTCGATGACCGCCAGCCTGTGAAAAACATGGGAAGAACGGCTCCGACCTCAATGGCGCGCAACCAAAATTGCGCTTTTACACGGCGCCGGTTGCGCTTCACTCGGCCAGTATCACGTCATGGCGCGTTTTTGCGGCCTCCTGGAGTTCCGGTGTAAAGCCCCCGATGCTGAACAGGACATAATATACCTTTCGCGTCTCCCGGTTCCAGTCGATGGCTTTCACCTTCTCCTGCAAATCATTCAGCACATTCAATCCAACCGGCCCTTTCCAGAACTTGCACTCGCCGGCAATCAGCCCGTTTACCTCCGGAGATAACGCGACCACGTCGATCTCGGTTCCCTTGTTGTCCCACCAACGGCCAACCCGGGAGATTGGGAACGGCAACTCCCCCCCGGCGCCGAGCTGCCACATGGCTTCCCGGCAGCACTTCTCATACACAAACGCCACCTGGTTGTCGATGAAATTGTCCCGTATCTTTTGCGCGGCGACCTCGGGGTGCCCGGACTCAATATAGCTGATATTGGGCCAGACAAATTTGAACCAAAACGACAGGAAGTTGTCCTTGATGAAATACAGGCCGCGCTTGCTTTTTTCCGGATGCATCTCAGTGACGGGAACCTCACGCTCCAGAATGTCAAGCGCCACGAGGACATTCAAATACCGTGGCAGGCTTGTCTGCTTTTGCCCGAGGGCGGAGGCGATGTCCGACAAACGGTGATTTCCGGCCGCGATAGCGCGCAGCAAAGCAAAATAACTCCCGATATCCTCCACTTCACGCTGCAACAAGAACCGGGGTTCATCAAACAGGAAGGCATTGGGATTCAGCACCCTTTCCCGGATCAGCGCCGGGAGGGCTCCGCGCGCTTGAAACTCACGGATATACCTCGGAACACCTCCGGTAACGCTGTATAACTCGACCAGCGCCCGCGGGCTCGTTCCTTCCGGGAAAAAATCCCCATAGCAGCCGAAATTGACGGGGGCCAGCTTCATCTGTGCCGTCCGGCGTCCGTAAAGAGGACTGTCGTAGGCCAGCGTTTGCGACACCATCAGGGAGACAAGCGAACCGCACAATATGACCATGATGTTCTCATGCTGCAGCATCGTGTCCCAGATTTTCTGGAACACCGACGGAAAAGCGGCATTGGCTTTTCCCAAATACTGGAACTCGTCTATGACCAGCACGAAGCGTTCCCGGGATGGGCGGTGCCGGAGAATCCAGGCAAAGATGTCTTCCCATCGCGCCATCGTGGCATTCCGCAGCAAATCATCGCTGAGGAAATCAGCGCCCAATGCTTGGAAACTGGCGCGGTTAACAGCCGCGCTTTCTTCGGTCACGAGGAAATACAGCGCCGGCTTGTCCTTGATGAACTCGCGAATCAAAGCGGTCTTTCCCACCCGGCGCCGCCCGTACAGTATGACCAGAGCAGCGGCCTCCCGTTCATACTCTTGCGCCAGCGTAGCCATTTCGCGTTCGCGATCGACAAAAGACTTCATGCGCCCACCTCCCTTGTCAAAGATTATACTTCAAAATATTATATTTTCAAGTATAATTTCATAATCTGTCTGAGGGCCATTTTGCCAGCTCACGGCAGGCAGGTTCATCTTCTGGTTTGTGGCAGGAAAAAACCATAGCCATGGCAAATACTGAATCAGGGATTGCTGTGCCGCCACCACTTGAGTTTGGCCCGGCAACATGGTAAAATATAAGGCAGGAGGATGTGAGGCGCGTGGGCTCGATTGATACGGAGGCTAAAGCATACCTGTCATCACCGGACAAGGTGGCAGATGCCTTCAACTACTGGATGTACGGTGGCAGGGAGGTCATCAAACCGCAGGAACTGAAGCCGCTGGACACGACGGCAATCGCCCTGCCTTACGGCAATGATGCCAAAAAGCCAATTCAGAAAATCCGGGATGTCCTAAAGCTGTACACGGCTATGACGGACAACAAGGTGTGTTATCTTCTGCTTGGTATAGAGATTCAAGCCGCCACCCACTACGCCATGCCCGTGCGAAATATGCTTTACGATGCCATAGGGTACGCGCAGCAAGTATCCGATCTGGTCGCGAAGCATAAGGCAGACGGCGTTAAACTGACGGGCGGCGAGTATTTGACGGGATTACGCAAAGAAGACAAACTGATGCCCATCATCACCCTGGTCATCAGCCTCAGCACCGGGGATTGGGACGGACCTCTCAGCATTCATGAGATGCTTGCTGTAGATGATCGGGAAATATTGGCCTATGTGCAGGATTATCGGCTGAATCTGCTCTCTCCCGCCAAAATCGCCGAGGAAGACTTTGGCAAGTTCCGCACCGAACTGGGGACGGTCATGCAGTTTGTCAAGCATCGTAATGACAAAGATGTAAGCTGGATGGAAGGGAACAAGCGGTTCGAGCAGATGGACTGGGACACGGCCAGCCTTATCAGGACAGTCACGGGGGCGAACATTCAGATTGGGAAAGGAGAGCCGGTCAATATGTGGGTAGCTTGGGAGAACGGGATAAAACAGGCTCGAAATGACGGATATGCTGATGGTGAAACCAGCGGTATCCAAAAAGGCGAATCCAACATGATGACCGCTATTCGCATGATAAAGGAAAACAAACCTTCCGAGGCAATTCGCGAGGCTACGGGCTTATCCAATCAGCGGCTGACCGAACTGCGGTCTATGCTCTGATCCGGATGGTCTTGTATTGTTTTTGTATTATCCATAACCGCACACCAGAAAAAGCACGGATTCCCATGCCGGGATACCGTGCTTTTTGTTATGCGCCGGAGATATCCTCCACAAACGCGTTCTTCTTTCCTCGCTGTCCCGGCGCTATCCTTTGGCGCGCATCCCCTTGCCAGCAGCGCTTCCTCATCCGCGCCCTTTCCTCAACCCTCACTCCGTCTCCAGATACGCCCGCACCTTCCACAGCATATACAACGGGACGCTGCACAGCGTCATGGTTTCCTGCCTTGTTATGCCCGCGTTTCGCAGGGAGGTCTTGATGGCGCGGCGGGGATGGTAGCGGCTGGCAAAGAGCTGGAGGCTTTTCGCTTTTGTGTTTTCCGCCGCTTTCACCTCGATGGGGACGATTTCTCCGGCGTTTTCCACGAGGAAATCGACTTCCGCTGTGTTGCCGGAGCGCCAGAAGTACGGGTGGAATCCCATTGCTTGCAGTTCCGTCATGACGAAGTTTTCGGCGAACGCGCCCTTGAAGCGCTGAAAATGCTCGCTGCCGTTCAGGATGTCCGGCACCGAGAGGCCCGCCCGCCGTCGCAGTAATCCCACATCGGCAAGGAATAGCTTGAAATAGGTCGCGTCGGCGCCAAAGGACAGGGGGATTTCCGGCTTGGCCACCAGTTCGTGCCGGTAGATCATGCCGGCGTTCACCAGCCATTGAAGCGCGTTTTCCAGTTCTTTGGCCCGGACGCCCTTACGGACACGGGAAAAGACGAACTTGTTGTTTTCCATGGCAATCTGCACGGGAATGGAGTTCCATATCATATGGATTTTAGGGACGTCCGCCAGCGGGGCGTGTTTGGCAAAATCGCTCTCGTAGTCCCGGAGCAGATTTTCCTGCACCGATTCCACTTCAGTCACATCATGGGACTCCGCCCACAGGGAAACGGCCGCCGGCATCCCACCGGCGATGAAATACTGTTGCAGTTGCTGCTTCATCGCGTCGGCATAGACGCCGGGGATTTCCCGCTGCGGGTCCATGTCCGCGAGAGCGCGCAAAAAGGATTCTCCCCGGTTGGCGCGGACAAATTCATAAAAATTCATGGGGAACATGGCCAGCCGCTCCACTTTCCCCACCGGAAAAGACAGTCCGCCGCGATTGACAGCGGTCCCCAGCAGCGAGCCCGCGCAGGCCACGTGCAGGGCGGGGCGCTCCTCGCATAAATATTTCAGCGCCGTGATGGCCCGGGGCGATTCCTGGATTTCATCGAGAATCACCAGCGTCTCCCCGTCCACGAATGGCACGCCGCCAAGGCCCGACAGCTCCCGGAGGATTCGCTGCGTGTCAAAATCGGGGGCAAAGATCGCGTCCAGTCCGGGCAACGCTTCAAAGTTGAAATAGGCGCAGGAGGAAAACTGTTCCCGCCCGAACTTCCGCAAAGAATAGGTTTTGCCGCATTGCCGGATACCCGTGAGCATCAAGGGCTTCCGATGGCGGCGGTTCTTCCAGGCCGCCAGGTCGTCTTCGATTTTTCGCCACATGGCCGTCGCCTCCCCTTTTTCCTTTTTATCAGAGTTTACACTTTTTCCTATGAAAAATGCAAGAGGGGTAACACTTTTTCCTATGAAAAAATGTATCATCTCCGGCCGGAGGGAGATGGCTCCGGCTTTTTCAGGGGGGAATCCGCGCCGGGGGACGGGAGGTTCCGGCTGATTCTTTCAAAATCATCCGCCACAGGGTTTTTGAAAAATGTGTCAATAAACGCCAAGATAGTATGGTATACTGTTTGTATTCATGAAATCAGGCGCCGTTCGTGCTATAATGGACAAACAGGGGGGATCTCCCCTTCGCCAACTTCAACGCGCCTCCGGGAGGGATTGTAAATGAAACGTCTGCCTACGCTTTTCACCATTCTCATGCTGGCAATGCTCCTCATGATTGCCGCGTCCGCCGAGGCGGTCCGGCCTGATGACGGCGTCTATGAAAAACGGGATGAGACCGGCCGGGTGACAGCCAAAATGTACGTGGTCACGCTGAGCGGAAAAGGCGTGGCGGGGCCCGGACAGCGGTCGATGAAAAGCGCCGGCGGCGCCCCTTACATCACGCTGGAAGCCTATGATGACAGCGGCCAGGTTACGGAATCGCTGGCGACCGCCTATTCCTGGAAGACACCTGACGCCGGCGCCGGAGAGTCCGGGATTCGCCTGACCGGCGAGAATATGCGCAATTCCCTGGAATATGGCAAGAAATTCACACCGGAGCGGTTCAGCACCGCTTTCAGCGAACAGGTGAGCTTCGCTTTTCCGGCCGAGGGAGAGGCCCACGCCTACCGTTGCAGCCCGGCGCTGGACGGCGAATATGAACGGTCCGGCGATGTGACGGAGTGGTATCCGCTGGCCATGATCCTGTTCGCCTATGAGCGATCCTATAACGGAAAAAGTTTCTACGACAAGGCGCTCTCCTCCAACACCTACGTTCTCCACGATGTCAGGGACACCTCGTATTTCGGCGATTATTACGCCCTCACGGTTTCCAACCCGGCGAAGCCGGATATGTGGGAAGTGATGGCGGAGAAGAATCTGCATATCGTGATGGAGTCGCATCATCCTGAGTATCGTTTCCTCTTTGTCAAAAAAGATTACCACGGCGATCCTTCCTGGGTCGGCATTACCTGGAGTTCCTTTACCGGGACGGCGATGACTTCCATCAACGCGCTGTTCCTGCACCGGTATCTCACGCTGTTCGCGCCGGAGGTGCTGGCGGACCCGGCTGCCTTTATCCGCCTGACGGATTTCTACTGCGGCGATGGTCCCGAGGCGGTTACCACCAATGTCTTTTCGGTCCTCTTGGAAAAGAACGGCGAACTGCTGAAACTGGGATCGGCGGGCGTCAGCGACCGGGGCGGGGAAATCCGGTTCCGCCGGATGACAGGCCCGTCGGCCATTCAGGGCGACGGCGTGCGGATTCGTCAGGCCCCCACGACGGCCAGCGCCGTCCTGAGCGAAAAGAACGATGGCTTTCCGCTGACGGTCGAAGGGTATGTGCAACAGCCCGGGGAAAAGTATCCCACATTCGAATGGGCCAAAGTCCGGCTGGACGATGGCACCGTGGGATATGTGAGTGAGCAGTTCATCCGGAAAATCGAAACGCCGTAAGCGCAACCAGGTCACCGGAACCGAAGGGGCCGCGGCGCGCCGGCGTCGCGGAAATCCGCTTCTTTTCCCTGCCGCGTTGACAGGATTCATGCACCGGCGATAGAATATTTCATACACAATCGAGAAGGAGGCTGTATCATGGATTTTTTTGAACTGGCCAAAGCGAGATACTCCTGCAAGAAGTTCTCGGAAAAGGCCGTGGAGGAAGACAAGCTGACGAAGGTGCTGGAGGGCGGCCGGCTGGCGCCCACGGCCAAGAACAGCCAGCCCCAGCACATCTACGTGCTCCGCTCGGAGGAATCCCTGAAAATCGTGGACACGCTCACGCCCTGCCGCTACGGAGCGCCGGTTGTCCTCGCGGTGGCGCACAACAAGCAGAGCGTCTTTGAATATCCCGGCGGCGTGTATAACTCCGGCGCCGAGGACGCGGCGATTGTCGCCACGCATCTCGTGCTGGCGGCCAAGGAGGTCGGCCTGGACACCTGCTGGCTGAACTTCTTCGATCCGGACAAAGCCAAGGCGGAACTGGGGCTGCCCGACAACGAGATGGTGACAATCCTGCTGGACCTCGGCTATCCTGACGCAACGGCCAAGCCGCTCCCGAACCACGAGAGCCGCAAGCCGCTGTCCGAGACCGTCACCTATCGCTGATCTGTCCCATTCAAAAAGGCCGCTGTACTTTCCGTACAGCGGCCTTTTCCATGCTCCGGCAGCGGCGCCTCCCGCGTGAACGCTGTCGTTTTGCCTGTTTCGATAATCGTTGCCATCCCCACCAGGATTTCAGGCAAAAAACACATTTCCTGTTGTACAATGGATGTAGTCAACCAAAGTCATGAAAGGCGGTGGGAAAAATGTTGATGGTACTCCTTGGTATCGTAGCTGTCCCGGTCGGTCTTCTTCTCGCCTGGTTCCTCTTTTTGGTGGTCCTCGAGAACCTCGGCCCCTTTGTCCTGGCGATGCTGCTGGTCTTCAAATTCATTTTCTCCTGCATCGTCGCGATGATCCGTTATCCGTTTCGCTCCAAAGATGAAGCCAGCCCCGCATGAGCGGGGCTGTTTTTTTACTCAACCGCCGCGCGATAAGTCGCCGCTCCCTCGCGCCAGGACCCAGGCAAAGGCCCGCGCCATCCTGTTTTCCGGCTCCTTGAAGTGCCCGCCCTTATTCCACTCCAAAGTACAGCGCACGCCCTGCTCCGACAGCCACGCGTATCCGTCCCGCAGGCAATCGCCGACTTTAGCCATAACGGGATTCCTGGATTTCTCCTCCTTGTCACCCAGGCTCAGATAGACCGTCGGGCTCTGTATGGTATGCTCCTTCATATAGCCGACGAATCCCGGGAACCAGACAGAGGGCGAAGCCGCGGCAATGCCGGCAAAGACATCGGTTTGATACGCCGCCCACAGGGAAAAAAGCCCGGCGAGCGAATAACCGCCGAGGTAATATGTCTTGTCCCCGTTCCCGCATAGCGGCATAATATTTGCCAGCGTTTCTCCGGCCCCGTCGCCAAAACCCTCATCGCCAAATACCGCCGGCGCTTTCCAGGGAGATAAGTCGCTGTTCCAACGGTCAACCTTGACGGCTATGAGGGAAAAATCCACATCGATTAATCTTTGCAACCCGGCAATTTCAGCCTCAATCCCCGCCATGTCATGGTCATCGACCGGTTGGATGAGGACGGTTGATGCTTTAGCGTCGCCGTATTCAAATGTCACCATCGGGCTCTGCCTCCCTAAAGAATATTGCTTTACCAGCCGAAAGGAAACGAGGTCACGTTCCTGTGACGGGCTGAGATGTCCCCCGCTTCTGGTTCCGGCATTTGCGCTCACCTGGCCGCGATCTGAACATCTTCCCGCGAAGCCGCTCTGACCCTTTTGAACGCCCCGGCAACGTAGAAGACGATGTATACGACGAAAAGCGCCATCACTATGAGCAGATACAGGAACGGATTCTCGAAATCCTTCTGCAACAGGGCAATCGAAAAATCGTAGATACCGTGCAACAACCAGGGGATAATCAGAGCGCGCCGCCAGAACCGGCGCTTCCTGGACGGATCGCTGGCCTGCATGGCTTTGGCAATATTGGTTCCCATATAAACCGCATAGACAAAATGACCGAAAATGCCGAATATGATTCTCACCAGCAATCCGACGTCGCCGGACATATACACGATGTTTTCGGTGGCAGTGAACCCTGCGCCCACTGCTATCGACGCCACGACTGCCTGATGCGGGCATCGGACGCAATCATGCTTCTTCAGATATTTTCTGAGGCCAATATACTTGAAAGCCTCTTCCATCAGTGCCGTTAGGATGAAAGCGTTAATCAGCGCGAAAAGGATGTCTTCCTCGCTTAACCCCAACCCCCCGGTGAGGATATCTCTATCCCAGCCACTGTTGACAACGCTGAAGATTATGATAAGGACCGCGGCCAAAACACCCAACAGGAAGCAATGCGCCAGCGGCTTTCCTGGCAGGCGCTTTTCCTTGCCGGCCAAACGATTGAAAGCGTTTGGAAATACGATGCACAAAACCGTGCTCATGAGAAATTGCATTTCTTGCTCTCCTTCAACGCAGGCGGTTGTCCCGCCGCTTGCCATCACCCTGGACTTCAGGCGCCTGTTTCCGGCATGAACCATGTATATCTTGCCACAGAAACCCGCAACGGTCAAGGAGCCCTTGGTTTTGAAGACAATTTCGCAAAACCCTCGAAAATCCCCCCAAGTCACCCGCCACAACGGGACGGTTTTATGATATACTGGAAGAAATCATAACCGAGGGGGCGGAAACGATGAAGCGATTTGCGGCCATTGTTTTGGCGGGATGCCTGTTGGCGCTGGGGCCGGGGGTGGCCTCGGCCGGCATCGGGGCGGATGTCGGCGTGTATTTCCCGGTGGGCGGGCGGCGCGTCATCGAGCGGGTGACGGGGTACGCGTCCTTTACCGTGGGCCAGTTGGCGCAGGAACTCCGGGTGGAGGAAAAGCGGGGGCGGCTGGTCATGACGTTTACGGTGACAAACGACGGCGATACGCCCTTTACCGTCGAACACCGCAACGGGCAGGAGTATGAGTTCGTGGTGCTGGACAAGAAAGGCCGGGCGGTTTACCGCTGGTCAGAGGGGATGGCTTTCACCCAGGCACTGAAAACCTCCGTCATCGCGCCGGGGGCGACGGTGAAATATGAGGCGGAAATCAAGCGGGACGCGTATAAGAAGATTCGCGACGACGCTGTGCTGGTGACGGCGTTCCTGACGGACACGCCCTATACATTGTCGGCTTCGGTGCCGGAGTCGGAAACAGAGGACCGCGGCACGGCCATCCACGGCGCCATCCGCATCGGCAACGGCTATCCGCATTGGTGATAAGGGGAGGAAACGGACATGAAAAAGGTCATCATCGGCGTGGTGGTGTTGCTGGTGCTGCTGGGCGCGGGCGGGGCCATCGCTTACAAGGTCATGGTGCTGGACAAGGAAGCGGCGGAGACCGCGGCGGCGCCGCCGGCGGTGGAGACGGAGAAGCCGAAGCCGGAAAAGAAACCGGAGGAGAAAAAGCCGGAAGAGAAGAAAAAGGACAAGAAGGATAAAAAGGACAGCGCTTCGGACCGGAACAAGCTGAGCGATACGGACAGCCAGGTGGACGCCCTCATCAAGGCGGGCAACGCCAGCCTGACGACGGACCCGGTGAAGGCGGACCAGAGCTTCCAGGAGGCGCTGAAGATTGCCCGGACCGATGAGCAGCAGGTCCGAGCCTGGCACGGCCGGATTATGGCGGCGAAGATCATGGGCAGCGGTGAGATCGAGCAGATGGCGGGCACGAATATGCTGAAGCTGGCGGCCACGGATAAGATGAAAGCCAACGCCTACGAGGGCATCGCCCACGGTTCGGCGGTGCGCCAGAACTACCCGGAGGCGGTGGAAGCCTACCGCAAGGCCGGGGAACATTACCAGAAGGCCGGGGATTACAAGCTGGTCTGCTCCATCTATGTGGACCTGTCCCGGGTGCTGCGCCGCTATATCGCCGATTACCAGGGGGCGGAGCAGGCGCTGAAGCAGGCCTGGGAAGCGGTGGACAAGAGCGGCGTCGAGGAAAAGCGCGGCAAGTACATGAAGTGGAGCCTCTGCCTGGAGCAGGCCGACAACTGCCGGCTGGTGGGCGATACGGCGGGACAGATCAAGTGGAACAACGAAGCGGCGAAGTACAATCCCGACTGGAAGCAGAACGCGGCCATCATTGAGCGCTCGCTGACGGCGCCGGTGCCACCACCGGCGGAAGGCGGGGAGACAGAGCCGGCGGAGAACGGGGAAGCCGAGCCGGCTGAGGCGGCGGAGGCCGGCTGAAAAACGGCGTGAAAAATGCCCCCTGTCCGGCGAAGAAAACAGTTGAAATCCTTTTGGCGGTGTGCTATAATAGCGCACGGTGTCATGAAAAAACACGCGGGCTGAGCGCTGTCCTGTGCCCTCCGGGGTCGAGCAGCCGATGAGGCGCGCGGAAGAAAAAACAGGAGGTGCACCATTATGGCAATCATTTCCATGAAACAGTTGCTGGAGGCTGGCGTCCACTTCGGCCATCAAACCCGGCGCTGGAACCCGAAGATGGCGAAGTACATCTTCACGGAGCGCAACGGCATCTACATCATCGACCTGCAGAAGACGGTCCGCAAGGTGGATGAGGCGTACAATTTCCTGCGTTCCATCGCCCAGGAGGGCCGCTCGGTCCTGTTCGTGGGCACGAAGAAGCAGGCCCAGGAGGCAGTGCGCGAGGAGGCCACGAAGGCCGGTATGTTCTACGTGAACGAGCGCTGGCTCGGCGGTATGCTGACGAATTTCCAGACGATCCAGAAGCGCATCAAGCGCCTCAAGGAGCTGGAGCAGATGGAGGCGGACGGCCTCTTTGACGTGCTGACGAAGAAGGAAGTCCAGGCGCTGCGCCACGAGATGGGCAAGCTGGAGAAGTTCCTCGGCGGCATCAAGGAGATGAACCGCCTGCCGGGCGCTCTCTACGTCGTCGATCCGCGCAAGGAGCGCATCGCCGTGGCTGAGGCCCGCAAGCTCCACATCCCCATCGTGGCCATCGTCGATACGAACTGCGATCCGGACGAGATTGACTATGTGATTCCGGGCAACGACGACGCCATCCGCGCCGTGCGCCTTTTGACGAGCCGCATGGCCGACGCCGTGGTGGAAGGCCGCCAGGGCCAGGGCGAGGAAAAGAGCGACGCCAAGGCCGCGCCGGCGGAGAAGGCGTAATACTGACAGACAAGAATCGGAACATGAGGGGGTAAGGGAGATTATCCCTTGCCCCCTTTCTTTGAGAGAGAGGGAAAAAATAATGGCACAGATTACAGCGGCAATGGTAAAGGAACTGCGCGAGATCACCGGTGCGGGCATGATGGACTGCAAGAAGGCACTGGCGGAGACGGATGGCGACAAGCAGAAGGCGATTGACTTCCTGCGGGAGAAGGGCATCGCCAAGGCGGAGAAGAAGGCGGGCCGCATCGCCGCCGAGGGCGTCGTGGCGGCTTTCGTGAACGCTGACGCCAAAGTGGGCGCGCTGGTCGAGGTCAACTGCGAGACGGATTTCGTGGCGAAGACGGATAAGTTCCATGATCTGGTGAATAAAGTGGCGAAGCATATCGCCGACACGAACCCGGCCGATATGGCAGCGCTCAACGACAGCACCCTGGAGGGCAAGAAGGTATCGGACTTCATCACCGAGGCGATCGCCAGCATCGGCGAGAAAATCGACATCCGTCGCTTCGCGCGCTATGAGACGGCGGAGGGCCGCCTGACCAGCTACATCCACATGGGCGGCAAGATCGGCGTCCTGGTGGAGCTTTCCGGCGGCACGCCGGAGCTCGGCAAGGACATCGCCATGCAGATCGCGGCGGCCAACCCGGCCTGCGTGGACCGGGCGGGCGTCGATCCGGCGGCGCTGGACCATGAGCGCGAAGTCCTGAAGAAGCAGGCCCTGGAAGAGGGCAAGCCGGCGAACATCGTCGAGAAGATGGTGGAAGGCCGCATCAACAAGTATTACAAGGAAGTCTGCCTGATCGAGCAGGCTTTCGTCAAGGACCCGGAGCAGACGGTAAAGAAGGTCCTGGGCGGCGTGAACGTGAACCGTTTCGCCCGCTACCAGATGGGCGAAGGCATTGAGAAGAAGCAGGAAGACTTCGCCGCCGAGGTCATGGCGCAGGTAAAATAAGAACGGAAACAGAGGCTGTCGCAGTTCAAACGAGCTGCGGCAGCTTTTTTTGCGCCCCGATTGCGCCCTCGCCGGGAGGCTCTAAAGCCCCCCTCACAGAGGGGGGAGGGCGAGCGAAGCGAGACCGGGGGGAGGGCGTCAAGGCTGACGGTTTGTATAGCTTTCTCATGCAGTGGGTCTCCTTCCGGCGCTTCGCGCCGTGACATGCCACTGGCATGTCACGCCCTCTCTGGGAGGCAAGCAGAGCCAGCTTTCCCAATAGAGCTAAACCCCGACGTTTACACAGTTTTATCATGCAGTGTTCCCCCTCCCCTCCCCCCCCCAAAACAAGTGCGAATGGTCGTTGAAACGATGCGAACGGTCAAAAAATACCATTCGCATTGTTTCCGATACCATTCGTACTCTTTCTATTGCAACGGGGAACCAGGCGGGGTATAATGATGAATGGTGAAGTATGCCGCGTTGGCTGGCGGATGGGACCTGGGGTGTAGCGTGTTGGCCGCCCCGGCTTGCCCGGCGGCGGGTAGCGATATTACTCCGGCCACTAAATTACACGAACTCTTGCCTTCCCCCTCCGGGGGAAGGGGGCGAGCGAAGCGAGACGGATGAGGTTCTACAGAATGACGGTTTGCGTAAGGCGAAAGTTGGTGGACCTCACCCACCGCTCCGCCGCGACAGTTCACTGGACTGTCGCGCTCCTCCCCAGGGGGGAGGGCAAAAAAAACGCGGTATTAAATGGCCGAAGTAATAGAAAGGAAGGAAAGCGTATGTTCATGAGCAATGCCCACGGGGGGGAACAATCGTTCTGTAACTGGGGCGGTTTCCCCGGTTCGGTTGATGGGGAGGCCGGGCGCGGCGCGGTGTCCCCGGTTTCGTATGCCCTTTTTGGCCGTCCTGCCGGTGTGGATACCGGCGCGGCCTCCGGTGACGGGCGGGGCTCCGGCGCGGCCCCGGCGGAAAGGGGGGGGCGCGGCCCTTTCGGCGCGGACAGGCACGGGAATATTTCATATCGTTTTCTCCGGGGAGGGGCGGCGGCCCGTCCTCCTTTTGGCGTGGCTTTTTCCCTCCTTCTGCCGTTCCTTCTTCCATCGCCGGGGGAATTCGCCGATGGGGCAGGGACGAAGGGGAACGGATGAAACCGCGGAAGGGGTGAACTGATATGGCAGAATGGACAAAATACAATGATACCATAGCGGTATGGGACGGTACTATTTCAGGCGGCGCAGTCACTTTGCCGGTCACGATAGGTTCAGAAGATTTTTACAATATCAGCGTCACCGGCGCTCTTGCCAATAGCGTTACGGTAACCGGCAGCAGCGGCAAGGACACGCTGGCTGTCGGCTCTGATGTCTACATGTTGTCGTCCATCGACATGGGCGCGGGGGCCGACTCGCTGTATATCGGCGGCGAAGTATATTCTGGAGCAAAAATCATTCTCGGCACCGGAGCGGATACGCTGTCTATCAATGGCGATTTCGACTTTGGCTCCACCATCGACGCCGGGGCCGACGATGACGTGGTGGGCATCGTCGGCAAGGTTTACAATAGCGCCAAAATTTCCCTCGGCGGCGGCGATGACAAGCTGACGATTGGCGGCAATGTCGAAGAGGCCGTCACCATCGACGCCGGGGCGGGTGCCGACGTGGTGAGCATTGCCGGCGATGTTCACAACGGCGTCCAAACCTCCCTCGGCGACGGTGCCGACAAGCTGACGGTTGGCGGCGCGGTCGAGGGCTCCACCATCGACGCCGGGGCGGGGGATGACGATGTCACGATTGACAGAAGTTTTTATGGTTCATCTCGCATCGGCCTAGGTGAAGGCAAAGACACACTGTCTGTCAATGGGCAAGTCACAGAATCGACGATTGACGCCGGCAAAGGCGATGATTCCCTCACGCTTTCCGATGCCTGCCAGCTTTCATCCGTTACTCTCGGCGAAGGCAACGACACGCTCACCGTTGATTATGTGAAACGATCCACCATCGACGCCGGGGCCGGCGATGACGAGGTGAATCTGACGGGCGTCATCAACGGCTCACTGACGCTGAACCTCGGCGACGGCGAAGATACGCTGAAAATCAAGACGATTGACGACCTCAAGAAAATCACCGGCATCTTCGACGGCGGCGACCTCGTCGTATTGGATGAGGGCACCGGCGGCGATATCACGACGCAGCTTGCCATCGACGACAGCGGCAATCTGCTGATTGACGGCGCGGCCTCGGGCATCACCGTGGCGGCCTCCGGCGCTTTCTACAGCCTCAAGGTGCAGAACGGCGCCGCCGGGGAGACGGCGACCATCACCCATCCCGTCCCGGAGCCGCCCTCGCCCACCCTTCCCTCCGACACGGTGAACGTCAACGGCCAGACCGTCGATGTCATCACCGGCACCGACGGCGACGACGATATTGACATTAGCGGCGTGGACAGCGTGATTATCGTGTCGCTCTCCGGCGGCGACAACACCGTCACGGCGGGCGGCAACGGCGGCGACAGCATCATCACCGGCGACGGCAATGACCAAATCACCGTCAACGGCGGCAGTAGCGACTACATCGCGGCCGGCGGCGGCGACAACACCCTGCAAATCGCCGGCGACAGCACCACCATCCAGGCCGGGGGCGGCGACGATGCGGCCACCGTCAGCGGCGACAACGCGAAAGTTGACCTCGGCGGCGGCGACGACACCCTGCAAATGGCCGGCGACAACGCCACGATCCAGACCGGCAGCGGCGACGACCAGGCCACGTTCACGGGCGACAACGCCCATATCGACCTCGGCACCGGAAACGACGCCGCTACGGTAGCCGGTAATAATGCCAACATCGACCTCGGCGACGGCGCCGACATCCTGGCCCTTTCCGGCCTCGGCGGCTCGGTGAACGCCGGCACCGGCGACGACGTGCTGAACGTCACCGGCGGCACCGGCCACGTCCTCGACGCCGGCAGCGGCAGTGACTCGATTTCGGTTCGCGGCACCTACGAGACGATTTACGCCGGCACCGGCGACGACACCATCCTCTTCGACGGCAACGGCAGCGACGGCTTCCACTACGTCGAACTCGTCGAAGACAACAACCTCGTCAGCGTCAACGGCGGCGACGGCCACACCACGATTCAGGGCGGCGTCTCCGCTGACAGCCTCTACTTCACCGGCGGCGACGTCGAGGGCGACGTGCTGAACCTCGGCGGCGGCAACGACTTTGTCCATTTCGACAGCCAGGCCGGCCAGAGCTTCGGCGGCAACATTGCCCGGGCCAACAACACCACTTTGCAAGCCGGCGTCGGCGACGACTCTGTCTATGCCTGGTCGGCGGAGGAGGCCATCATGGACGGCGGCACCGGCGACGACAGCATCAACATCGTCAACGCCCGTTATACCACGATCGTCAGCGGCAACGGCGATGACTCCATCGTCCTCGGTACCGACGTCAGCGGCAACAACGCCACCGACAACAGCACCGGCTACAACGTCGTCAACCTGCGCGGCGACGGCACCGGCAGCGGCCATAACATCGTCACCATCGGCGGCGGCCTGACAAATAACAGCATCTACGGCGGCACCGAAAAGGACGTCATCGACCTCGCCCAATCCGGCGGCCGCAACGCCGTCACATTGGGGGCCAAAGAATCCACCGTCACCGCCGGCCTTCGCGACGACACCATCCGGGGCGCCAATGGCGGCATCGACATCATCGACGGCCGGGCCGTGGAAGCGGGACAGGAAGTCGTCATCAACAACTACTCCATCGCCGACAAGGACATCCTCGCCGGCACGAAAGCCATCGCCTACGCCGACGGCTCCGGCAACCGGGCGCTTTTGCAAAACGCCTTCGTCGGGGATACTTCGGTATTCAAGGCCGACGGCACGATCCTCACCGGGCAGGACGGCTCGTTCAACGCGTTGCTGAACCCAACCCCGGGGGACAACGGCGCCCAGGTCTATGTACGCGACACCCTGTTCGGGGCCGAAACCCAGGCGGTATGGTTCGCCACCTCCTACGGCTCCAATATGAACGCCGCCAAGGACGGCGTCAAGGTCGCCATGGTCATGACCGGCGCCAACAACGAAACCGCCGATACGATGCTCGGCGGCGAGCTTAGCGACACCATTTTCGCCGGGAGCGGCGACATCGCCGCCGGCGGCAAGGGCAACGACACCATCATCAACACCGGCAGCACCGATACCAGGGAGCAGTTTGGGCTGGCGAAAGGTAACGGCAAGGACACGGTACAGAACTTCGCCGGCGGCTTCGGCAATGCCGACGACGCCGTGACCTTCTACGAAAGCAGCCTTCTGAACGGCACCACCGCCACCTACGACGGCAACGGCAACCTGACACTGACGAACGGCGACGCCAGCCTGACACTCCAAATGGCCAGCGGCACCGACAGCATCTCCGCCCACGCCGTACTGAAAAACGGCCTCACCGGCGCCGACGAACGCTTGTCGGTCCTCCGGGCCAACGCCACCGAACAGGTCACCGACACCACGGCGGCGAAATACTACTACGGCTCGAAACAGGGCGGCAGCGCCCTCGACGCCTCGGCCCTCACCACCGGCGTCAAAGTCGATCTCGGCAACAGCGGCCGCTACTTTGAGGCCGGAGAAAATTACAGTTACATCACGGCGGTAAAAGGCAGCGACCACGGTGAAAACTTCCTCACCGGCGCCGGCGAAACCGCCGAAACCCTCACCGGCGGCAGCGGCCAGCAAAACACCCTCTACGGCGGCGGTTCATCCAACGACGTCCTTTACGGCGGCGAAAAAGACGCCCTGGGCATCGAAGCCCGGGACACCTTCTACTTCGGCACCAGCGACGGCAAAGACATCGTCAACAACATCGGTCAGGGCGACAAAGTCATGCTCTACGACATGAAGGACGACGGCAGCGTCACGGCGGAAACGGTAACGATGAACGGCGGCAATTACCTCCGCCTCACCAACACCACCACCGGCGCCCAGCTCTGCCTCGAATCCGCCGGCAGCGAAACCTACGAAGTCCTGTTCACCGAAGGGGTCAACGGAGCCACCACGGCGAAGTATGAGGTGACAGGGACGGAGTTCAGGAAGGTGTAACGCAAAGGGCGAAAGCTGATAGTTTCTGCAAAGCCGAAAAAGGAGGCTCTGCTCGCCCCCCTCCGGGAGGGGGGTAGGGGGGAGCCAGCGGCCGCGAGGTATGACTTTAGAATAACGTGAATGGCCGCGAGAACTTTCAGCTTACGTAATGCGACTCTTACGGTTTGTGTGAAAGTCGAAGGTTTGCGTATAGCGAAGGTGAGTGGTCTCCTTCCGGCTCGCAAGCTCGCCACCTCCCTCTCTGGGAGGCAAGCAGAGCCAAGCCTGATGGTTTACGCGAGAACCAAAGACTTGCGCAACTCAAAATGCAGTGTCCCTCCTTCCGGCGCTTCGCGCCACCTCCCTCCAGAGGGAGGCAAGCCAAAACGGAACTTCCCAATAA
>JAFSWT010000037.1 GCA_017444395.1 Schwartzia sp. (in: firmicutes)
ATGCAGGCGGGCACCAACGAGGTGGCGCTGGGCACGCAGGCCATCCGGGAGGTCGGCGAGCAGTTCAAGGACATCACCACCCGGGTGGCGTCCATCAAGGAAGAGATGGAGGAAATCAACCACGCGGTGCAGACGGTCTCGAACGGGATGCAGAACATCGTGGGCGCGGTGGACGACATCGACGAAGTGAGCCGGGCCACGGCGGAGAACACGCAGACCATCTCGGCCGCGGCCGAGGAGCAGTCGGCGTCCAGCGAGGAAATCGCTTCGGCGTCGCACTCGCTGGCGGATCTGGCCACCGAGTTGCAGAATGCTACGAA
Source organism: Schwartzia sp. (in: firmicutes) (assembly GCA_017444395.1). Lineage (GTDB taxonomy): Bacteria > Bacillota > Negativicutes > Selenomonadales > Selenomonadaceae > RGIG3544. The sequence goes on from JAFSWT010000037.1 coordinate 321, forward strand.
TCAGTTCAAGATTTGATAAAAGGCAATGTAAAAGCCGCTCCCTTTGGCCGGGGGCGGCTTTTTCGATTTGATTGACGGGATATATTAACCGGCTACCACAGCGGTCAATTCGGGGAAGGTTTGGTAGAGGAAGCCCTCCCTGACGCCGGAATCGCTGTAGGTGATACGGGGGGCGTCGAACCGCCGGGCGATGGCTTCGGCCAGGATGAGCCCGGGAATCAGCGTGTGGAGCCGGTCCGGCTCGGCCTTCATCAACAGCACGGCGTCTTCCTCCGGTAGCCCTGTCGCCGGCGAAAAGCGTTGGATCATGTCCGGCAGGCGGTGGACATCGAGGGTGAGGTTCTGCTTTGGGCAACCGTAAAGAGCGTTATAGACGTTCTTACCCCCTTTGAAGGTGCCGCCGATGCCGCCGATGACGGGGGTGGATACGCCGACGAAGCCGGGCAGCGCGTTCACCGCCACTGCGGCCAGTTCCCGGAGGCGCGCGGCTTCCTCCGGCGAGGGCAGCGTCCCGGTGACGATGCCGGTTCGCAGCGACAGGGAGCCGGACGGCAGGCTCACTTTTTCGCGAATGGCCCCGTTTTCATAGGCGACCAATTCGGTGCTGCCGCCCCCGATGTCAACGAGAAGGCCGGTGGCCGCGCCGAGGCCGCGGGCGGCGCCGAGGAAGTCCAGCTCCGCCTCTTCCTCGCCGGAAATCACCCGGATGGGGAAGCCGCCGCGCCGCGCCAGCTCCGCTACCGCCACCCGGCTGTTGGTGGCGTTGCGCAGCGCCGCGGTGGTGAAGGCCGTCACCTCTTTGATGCCGAACTCCGTCAGGAAATGATGGAACTCCTCCAGCACCGCCCCCGCCGCGTCAATGCCGGCCTCGGTCATGACGCCGTCCCGCACATAGCCGGCCAGCCCCACGATGCGTTTCTTTTTCAGCACCATGACGGCCCGGTTGTCCTGTATCTGATAAATGGCCAGCCGCATGGTGTTCGAGCCGATGTCGATGACCGCCTGTATCAAGGGACGTCCCTCCTTCGCGCCCCATTCCGCCGGGCGCGTTTGTTTTGTCGTTCCGTTCTTATTATACCCGGCCCGGGCGGCGCTTTCAAGGTGAGGGACGCCGCTTTCGGCCCGTTCTTCGCTTCCGCGGGAAAAAATATCTTGCCAAAGAGCAAAAAGTCAAATATAATATAGGCAAAGGTCAAATAGTCAATCCAATGGGTGCCGGTCCGTGACAATACGCGGTACCGGGACAACGATCTGCTGTATGAAGGTGATAGCATGAGCAACATTGCGGATTTAATCGAGAGTTATATCCTGCGCCAGCTGGCGGCCCAGGAGAGCGGCCATGTGGAACTGCGCCGGACGGATATCGCTGACAAGATTTCCTGCGCGCCGTCGCAGATCAGCTATGTGCTGAGCACGCGGTTCACGCCGGCCCGGGGCTTCGTCGTGGAGTCGCGGCGGGGGCTGGGCGGCTTCATCCGCATCGCCCAGGTGCCGGTGGAAAATCTCGTCTATCAGGACATGATGGACAAGATCGACGAGGACACGCCGTTGGAGACGGTGCAATCCATGGTGGGCTATCTGCTGAAGCACCAGATGATATCGAACCGGGAGGCGGCGCTCCTGATGCCGGCGGTCCGTGCCGCCTTTGACGACATGGAGCCGGCGGCCCGGGTGCGTTTTTTGAAGTCGCTGCTTTTGACGCTGGAGCGCCTGTCCTGAGGAAGCGGACAGCCCTTCGGGGACACGGGGAAGTTTTGCCCCGCAATGCAGCGTTGTGATATAAGGAGGAATACGATGCTTTGCGACGATTGCCATAAGAACGAAGCGCATATCCATATTCGCCAGGTCAGCCCGGAGGGGAGTTTCGACAAGAACCTCTGTGAGCAGTGCGCGGCGAAATACGGCGGCTTTCTCGGCCAGCCGGGAACGGAGAATCTCACGGTCCACGATCTGCTGAAGGGGATTTTCGGCAGCCTGCCCCGGCCGAAGGCCGAGGAGGAGACGGCTGTCCCGGGGCTGGCCTGTCCGAACTGCGGCATGACCTACCAGGACTTCGTCCGTAGTGGGCGGATTGGCTGCGGCGTCTGTTACGACACGTTTCGGGAGCAGATGGCGCCGCTGCTCACCCGCATTCACGGCTCCCGCACCCACAGCGGCAAGATTCCGCGCCGCTCGGGGGGCGTACTGGTGACGCGCCACGAAATCGCCGTGCTGAAAGAAAAGCTGGAGGCGGCGGTGAAGCGCGAGGAATACGAGAAAGCGGCCCGGTACCGCGACGAAATCCGGGCGCTGGAGCAGCAGTTGGCGGCGGAGAAGAAGGAGGCGGCGGACCATGCCGGTCAATGACCTTTATCGGAGCTACCGGCTGTCCTGGTTCGGGCAGCCGGGGGAGAGCAGTGACGTGGCGCTGATGAGCCGCGTTTCCCTGTCCCGCAATTTCGCCCGCCTGCCCTTTCCCAACCGGGCGGACATGAAGCAGCTCGCCACGGTACAGAACATGGCGAACAGCGTCTTTGCGGACATTGAGGCGGCTGTCGGGCAGGAGTTCGACGCCATCGGGCTGGACGGTCTGACAGAGATGGAACGGCGGGTGCTGGAGGAAAAGGAGCTGGTGAGCCGGGAAATGCTCGACAGCACGCAATACCGCAGCGCCTATATCAGCGCCGACCGCCGGGTCAGCATCCTGGTCAACGAGGAGGACCATCTGCGCATTCAGTGTATGGCCCCCGGCCTTGATCTTACGGCGCCCTTCGCGGCGGCGTCGCGGATTGACGACGCCATCGAAGCGAAGCTGGATATGGCCTTTGACGAGAAAATGGGCTATCTGACCTCCAGCCCCACGAACCTCGGCACGGGCCTCCGGGCGGAGGTCATGTTGCATCTGCCGGGTCTCGCTTACACCCGCAACATCAACAGCGTCGCCAGTACCGCCCAGCAACTCGGCATTCTGGTACAGGGCGGCGGCAGCAAGGACAACGAGGCGGCCGGCCATTTCTTTGAGGCGACGAACCAGATGACGCTGGGCTGTACCGAGGCCGGGCTTTTGGAGACGCTCACCGGGGCGGTGAAGGAAATCATCGCCCATGAGCGGCGGGCCCGCAAGGCGCTGCTTCTCTATTCAAAGGAAAGACTGGAAGACGCGGTCTGGCGGGCTTACGGTATCCTGTGTTACGCCCGGTCACTGGGCGAAAAGGAAGTGGAGGAGCTCGTCAGCAAGGTGCGCCTGGGCATCGACCTGGGACTGCTGGACGCGATTCCGTCGGCGGGCTGCGCCGATCTCTTGCTGGCCAGCCGGCCGGAATACATCAAGAACCTCTCCGGTAACGAAAACCTTTCGCCGCCGGAAATCGACCGCCAGCGGGCCGTCATGGTGCGGCGCGTGCTGGCGGACCTCAGACAGGAGGGAACCGCATGAACAACCGGTTTACCGCCCACGCGGTAAAGGCGTTGAAATACGCGCAATACGAAGCCCAGGAACGGGAGCGGAGCTTCATCGGCGCCGAGCATATCCTGCTGGGTCTTTTGCAGGACGAAGACTGCGTTGCCGCTCAGGTCATTGACGCCTTGGGGCTTGACCTCGACCTGGTACGGGACCGGGCCGAGAGCGTCGCCGGCGGCAGCGATGGCGAATCCGACAACCCCTACTATACGCCCAGCGCCAAGCGGGCCATGGAGTTGGCCTTTGAGGAGGCGCATAACCTCGGCCACAACTACATCGGCACCGAGCACATCCTGCTGGGCCTGCTGCGGGAAGAGGACAACGTCGCCGCCAATATCCTGACTGCTTTGGGCATGAATCTGGACCTCGCCCGGGGCAAGGTGCAGGACATCCTGCTGGGGGCGGGGGACGAAGGCGGTGAGGTCTCCTTCGGGGGAAAGAAAGCCTCCCGGACGCCGTTGCTTGACCGCTGCAGCCGGTCGCTGAACGAGCTGGCGGCCCAAGACAAGCTGGACCCCGTTGTCGGCCGGGAGAAGGAAATCCAGCGGGTCATTCAGATACTCTCCCGTCGCACCAAGAACAACCCCATTCTCATCGGTGAGCCCGGCGTCGGCAAGACCGCCATCGCCGAGGGACTGGCTCAGGCCATCGTTCGCGGCAGTGCCCCCGGCGCCCTGTCAAGTAAGCGGGTGATTTCGCTCTCCATGGCGGCGGTGGTGGCCGGCACCAAGTACCGGGGTGAGTTCGAGGAACGGCTGAAAAACATCATCGAGGAAATCCGGCGCGACGGCAACGTTATCCTCTTCATCGACGAGCTGCACACCCTCATCGGGGCGGGCGGCGCCGAGGGCTCCATTGACGCCGCCAACATCATGAAGCCCGCCCTTTCCCGGGGCGAGCTCCAGATCATTGGCGCCACGACCCTTACCGAATACAAGAAATACTTCGAGAAGGACGCGGCCCTGGCCCGCCGGTTCCAGACCGTTAAGGTGGAAGAGCCGGACGCGGCGGCGGCCATCCAGATTCTGCGGGGGCTCCGGGAAAAATACGAGGCTTTCCACCACGCGCGGATTACCGACGAGGCCCTGGAGGCGGCGGTCAAGCTGTCACAGCGCTACATCAACGACCGTTTCCTGCCCGACAAGGCCATCGACCTGATGGACGAAGCCGCCTCGAAGGTTCGCATGAAGGCCGTGACCCAGCCGGAAACCATCCGGGAGACGGAGCAGCGGCTGGCTGCCCTGGTGGCCCAGAAGGAAGCCGCCATCGGCGCCCAGGAATACGAGCGGGCGGCGGAGCTGCGGGACGCTGAGGCCCGTCTCAGAAGCGAGCTGGAGACGGCCCGGGCCAAATGGCGGGAAGGGGAAAACACCCCCATCATCGTCGGGGAGGAAGACATCGCTGAGGTCGTGGGCCTCTGGACCGGCATCCCGGTGCGGCGGCTGGCAGCGAAGGAATCCGAGCGGCTACTGAACCTGGAACGCATCATTACCCGGCGGGTCGTCGGCCAGCGGGAAGCGGTGGCGGCAGTGGCCAAAGCCATCCGTCTGGCCCGCTCCGGCCTCAAGGACCCGCGGCGTCCCATCGGCTCCTTCCTCTTCCTTGGCCCCACCGGCGGCGGCAAGACCGAGCTGGCCCGCGCTCTGGCGGAGACGCTCTTCGGCAGCGAGGATAGCCTCATCCGCTTCGATATGTCCGAATACATGGAGAAATTCAACGTCTCCCGTCTGGTGGGAGCGCCTCCGGGCTACGTCGGCTACGAGGAAGGCGGCCAGCTCACCGACGCCGTGCGCCAGCGGCCGTATGCCATCATCTTGTTGGATGAGATCGAGAAAGCCAACGCCGATGTCTTCAACCTGTTGCTGCAGGTCATGGAGGACGGCCGGC
>JAFSWT010000038.1 GCA_017444395.1 Schwartzia sp. (in: firmicutes)
ATGGCTCAGGTGCCAGAGGTTCTTATCCTTGGAATAATTGGTTTCCCGGGTGATCTTCAGGGGGATGTTATGCGCCTCGGCGTAGTCGATTTCCTCGTCCCGGCTCTGGATGCTCCACTCGCGCCAGGGAGCGATGATGGGCATTTCGGGGGCGAAGTGCTTGACCGCCAGCTCGAACCGGACCTGGTCGTTCCCTTTGCCGGTGCAGCCGTGGCAGATGGCGTCGGCGCCTTCCTTCTTTGCGATCTCCACCAGACCCTTGGCAATGCAGGGGCGGGCGTGGCTGGTGCCGAGGAGATAATCCTCATAGACGGCGCCGGCTTTCATGGTGGGGATGATGTACTCGTCGACATATTCGTCCTTCAGGTCCAGGACATAAAGCTTGCTGGCGCCGGTCTTGAGGGCCTTTTCCTCCAGGCCGTCCAGCTCTGTTCCCTGACCGACGTCGCCGGAGACGGCGATGATTTCAGGATTGTTGTAGTTTTCCTTCAGCCAGGGGATGATGATCGATGTATCCAGACCGCCGGAATAGGCGAGGACGACCTTCTTGATATCTGCTTTGTTCATTGGGTAAGCCTCCTTTGCATGAATATGCATGAAATATACACCTGCAAAAACGGGTTGTCAAGTGTAAAAATAAAAGTTTTTATCAGAAAACATACGAAATTCAGAAAACGATTCCGGTGAGAGAAAAATGAATAAATGAATGCATATATGCATTAAAATATGCATAAACGCACCCGTTTATGCATATGCGACCGACGTGACAGAGGAGAGGATCACACCATCTTTTCCGGATGGAAGCAGGCGTCGAATTCTTCAGCGGTCAGGTAGCCGAGGGAAACACAGGCTGTTTTCAGGTCAGTATTCTCCTGGTGGGCTTTCTGGGCTGTTTTTGCCGCCTTCTCATAGCCGATGGCGGGGGAAAGCGCGGTGACCAGCATCAGGGAACGGGAGACGTTTTCCGCCATCTTTTCGCGGTTGGCCCGGATGCCGGCGACGCAGCGCTCCCGGAAGGAGTCCATCGACTGGGCGAGCAGGCGGGCGCTCTGCAGGAAATTGTATGCGCATACCGGCATGAAGACGTTCAGTTCGAAGTTTCCCTGGCTGGCTGCAATCCCAACGGTGACGTCGTTGCCCAGCACCTGGGCTGCCACCATGGTGACCTGTTCGCACTGGGTGGGATTGACCTTGCCCGGCATGATGGAGGAGCCGGGTTCGTTTTCGGGGATCGTGATTTCACCCAGGCCGAGCCGGGGTCCGCTGGCCAGCCATCGGATATCGTTGGCGATTTTCATCAGGTCCGCCGCGAGGGCCTTCAGGGCCCCGTGGGCGAAGACCATTTCATCTTTTGAGGTGAGGGCGTGGAATTTGTTGGCAGCCGTGCGGAAGGGAAGGCCGGTCGCCTTTGCAATTTCACCGGCAGCCAGCGCGTCAAACCCCGCCGGCGCATTCAGGCCTGTGCCGACGGCCGTGCCGCCCAGGGCAAGCTCCATGAGCGGGGCGCGGGCGGCGGAAATCAGTTCCTCATTCTTCTCCAGGCTGGCCCGCCAGCCGGAAATCTCCTGGGAGAAGAGGATGGGGGTCGCGTCCTGCAGGTGGGTGCGGCCGCATTTGAGCACGTCCCGGTTTTCCCCTTCCAGGCGCAGGAATTCATTCCGGAGCTGCCCGAGCGCATCCAGCACCCGGCCGAGGGCCTGCGCGGCAGCGATGTGCATGGCGGTGGGAAAGGTGTCGTTGGAGGACTGGGACATGTTCACGTCGTCGTTGGGATGCAGGAGCTTTTTACCCGCTATCTCATTTCCGCGGTTGGCGAGCACTTCGTTCATATTCATATTGCTCTGGGTGCCGGATCCGGTCTGCCAGACGACGAGGGGGAAGTGCCCGTCCAGGCTTCCGCTGAGCGCTTCGTCGGCCGCCCGGCAGATCAGGCTGCATTTCTCCGCAGTCATTTTATCCGGCTTCAGCTGCCGGTTGGCGAGGGCGGCTGCTTTCTTCAGGATTGCGAAGGCGCGGATGATTTCCTCCGGCATGGGTTCCCGGCCTGACCCGATAGGAAAATTCAGCCGGCTGCGCTCGGTCTGCGCACCCCAGTAGCGGGTGGATTCAACCTGCATTTCACCCATGGAATCATGCTCTGTACGATAGGTCATCGGGAACCGCCTTTCCGCCGCATGATGGCGGCGCTGAGATGGGAAAATGATAGCAATACGGGCTTTGTTCGTCAAGCAAAACAGGCGGTTTCCTGTTGCGCGGAGGCGCGGCATATGATAAGATACCACTTGATGTGACGCGATGAGAGGGTCGCGCGATAAAGATGGAAAACGAAAAAAGCAAAAGTGTTGAAATCGGGAGGAACAAAGATGAATTACGGCTATTTTGACGAGAAAGCCAGGGAGTATGTGATCACCAATCCCAATACGCCGGGCCCGTGGGCCAACTATCTCGGATCGCCGGAATACGGCGCCATCGTCACGGTGAACGCGGGCGGCTACAGCTTTGTGAAGAGCGGTGCTGCCGGGCGGATTCTCCGCTATGTGTTCAACCAGTTCGACGAGCCGGGCCGGTATATCTACCTGCGCGACGAAGAGACGGGGGATTTCTGGTCCGCCAGCTGGAAGCCGGTAGCCAAGCCCCTTGACGAATACAGGACGGAGTGCCACCACGGCACGAGCTATACCGAGTTCGTCAGTGAATACAACGGGATCCGCAGCAAGGCGCTTTACTATGTGCCGATGGGAGCTACGCACGAGGTATGGCGGATCAGCCTTGAAAACCTGACGGACAGGCCCCGGAAATTCAGCGTGTTCGGGTATGCGGAACTGACGACGGAGAGCTTCTATACCCAGGACCTGGTCAACATGCAGTATACGCAGTTTATCACCAAGACCGAGTTCCATGACAAATTCATCCTTGAGCAGATTAATGAATTCAACTATCCCAACCCGGACGGAACTACGGGCCGGGAACGTTTCTTCGGCCTGGCAGGCGCCCCTGTCGCCAGCTATACAGGACGGCGGGAACAGTTCCTCGGAAGGAACCGGTTCGACAAGCCCCAGGC
>JAFSWT010000039.1 GCA_017444395.1 Schwartzia sp. (in: firmicutes)
CGTAACCATTCCACTGCGGTATCCAATCCGCGTATAACAGAGTGGCTCTGCCGGAAACTGGGCTACGGTTCTTTCAAAATGCCTCTTGGCTGAAAATTTTTTCAAAATGGGACTTGACAAAAGGTCACTACATAACAGTATCAGAAGGGACTGCCGTACGTTTTAGTGAACGTGCGACAGCCCCAAGAGTTCGTGAATTATAATGGCCGAAGTAATATTGGGAGAGAGATTATAGGCCGGGGCGCGGCCCCGGTAGGAGGAAAGACGATGGGAAAACGGAAGAGAAGATTTATCCTGCTGCTTTGGTTTGTCATCACGCTGGCGGCGTCGGGGATTGCCGGTGCCGAGCGGTACGACGCGTCGGGGACGCCACTGCGCCTGGATCGGGTGCTGGTGATGAGCCGCCACAATCTCCGCGCGCCTTTGGACAGCGGTATAGCGGCAATCAGCCGCCTGACGCCCCATGAATGGTTCCAATGGACGGCGGCGCCGGGGGAGCTTTCCCCCCGCGGCGGCGAGCTGGAGACGTTGATGGGGCAGTATTACCGCCAATGGCTGGAACAGGAGGAACTGATTCCCCGGAACTATGTGCCGGCGGAAAATGAGGCGCGCTTTTACGCCAATTCGTATCAGCGCACCATTGCCACGGCGCAGTATTTTTCCAGCGGCATGCTGCCGATCGCCAATGTGTGCGTCGAGCGGCATTTCGCGCTGAATGAGCCGGACCCTGTGTTCCTGCCTGGCTTCAAGGGCGTCAGTGACGAATTCGTGGCGCGGGTCATGGCGGAGATTGAAGCAATCGGTGGCACCCGGGCAAGGGGTGAAGCGCTGGCGCCTGAAGCGGCGCTGGTGGCGGAGGTCCTCGACTATCCGGAGTCGGAGGCGGCGCGGGAAAGCGGGCTGGACTTCTTCCCCGCCGACGATATGGAGACGGTATACACGGGCGAATACTTCGCCATCCGGGGCTCGCTGCGGCCGGCCATGCGTGCCGCCGACGCTCTCGTCCTGCAATACTACGAGGAGAGCGACGCTTACAAAGCGGCCTTCGGCCACCGGTTGACGCGGGAGGATTGGCGCGGCATCGCGCGGCTCGGCTACATGGGCGTCAATTCGTATTTCGAGCTGCCGGCGCTCTCCACCCGGTTCGCCCAGCCGCTGCTCAAAGTCATGCGGGACGAGCTGGCCCGGGACGGGCGGAAATTTACCTTCCTCTGCGGCCATGACACGAACCTGGCGGCGGTGCTGACGGCGCTGGGCGCCGGGGACTACGAACTGCCCGATGCCGTCGAGGAGAAAACGCCCATCGGCGGCAAGCTGACCATCGAGAAATGGGTGGCCCCCGACGGGCAGGCGTATGCCGCGCTGTCACTGGTGTATCAGAGCACAGAGCAGATTCGCCGGCGGCAGCCGCTGGATCTCGTCCATCCGCCGTCCATCGTTCCGCTTCGTCTGGCCGGCCTGACACCGGCAGGAGACGGGCTGTACCGGTACAGCGACCTGGTGGCGCGGCTTGACAGCGTCATAGAGTCCCGGTGATTGGATCGCAGCCAGGATTCTCCGCCGTCTTGCCGGAAGCAGTACAAGAAACAATAGCCAGGCTTCAAAAGGGCGGCAAATGCGTGGCGGCAAAAGCAAATCCACGCATGGTTGCCGTTGCCGGAAGACAGGTTGCGGGAAAGGAGACTTGTCCATGCAGGAAATATCGCGTCGGGAATTTCTGCGGCGCACGTTGGCCGTGGCATTCGGCGCGGCGTTTTTGCCGTTAGCCGGTATGGGAAGCGCGGAGGCTTCGCGGCTCGCCGAAGAGGATATGAAAGGGGTATATATTCATAAGCGGTTCTTCAGCTTCAGCGAGTATGTAGAGCGCCCCGCGACGGAACGGATCGTGATCCACCATACCGAAATCGCGGATATGGCGAAGGGCGGGACGGCGGCAATGATTCACGCGCTGCACAAGCGAAAGGGATGGGCCGGCATCGGCTATCACTATTTCATCCGGCCGGACGGCATGATCGAGCAGGGACGTCAGCCGCCGATGGCGGGCGCGCACGCCTGGCAAAACAACGAAAACACCGTCGGGGTTTGCCTTGCCGGGAATTTCAACGAAAGCCGTCCGACGGAAGCACAAATGGCCGCCGCGAAGGAGCTGGCGGCGTGGCTCTGCCGCGCCTATCGGCTCGCGCCGGGCAAGCGGGGCGTGATTGTCGGCCACCGCGATCTCAACGAGGGCACGACCTGCCCCGGCAAATATCTGTACCCGCGTCTCAACGAAATCCGCGCTTATTGCGAGGCGCACGCATGACAATTCATACTACTCGCTGTTAGAAATTTTATTTCTTACAGCGAGTGCATGAGACGTCAGACGCGCCGTAGGCGCGGCTGTAGCCTGTGCAAAACAGTCCAGTGGACTGTTTTGGGCGTATCTTCGATAAGAATTTATATAAAATTCGGTTCAATCACAATTCTTGTGGGAAATGAACAATAGAAAAGCCTATGAAAAAACAAGGTTCTCTGCTCTGTGTCAATCGTCGGCTCTGCCGGATTTGCCCCGACGTCGGCTTTAGCGAAGTAACGCTTTGACGGATTCTTGGCGGAGCTTGGTCGGCGCGCCCCATGTAGCGCATTGACTCTGATGCGCGACGACCCGCGACCGAGCGCCAGCTTTACTTGGAACGCGGGAAAAGCAGAGCGAAACTGCCGCAGCCTTGACCGCGGATTTAGAGAGGAGGGTTTCGAAAGGGAGGGCGACGCTACGCCCTCCCTTCGCAGGGGTCTGGGGGCAGCGCCCCCAGGGAAGACGTAACTATTTATCATTTCCCGAAGAGTCCGGTGTGTCTTCTGCAAGAAACAGCGAGCAGCTCATATTTCCGAAAAGATTCATTTCCCACAACAAAAATGATTGAGCCTAAAATTCTTATCGAAGATTAGTATCACAAAAAATACCGGAATGTTCAGCCATACGCGAACGCTCCGGTATTTTTTTATCCCCGGCCGACGGCAACAGCATCGGCAATGTTTTTGGGAACAGCCTCACCCCGTTGCATGAAAAATCCCCCAATCCGCAAAAACAAATTGGGGGAAGCAACGGGGAACAGGAGTTTTCTAAAGGCTTTGGTCACGGGTATGGGGTGCGATCACACGGTGTCAATGGACGCGATGGCGCCGGGACGGATCGTGATATGGTAGATGCGGAAAAGATCCAGATCGTACCACCACTCTTCGTCGCCGTTGTCATATACAACCTTGATGTCCCAATACTGCACATTGTCCCTCGGGTCGAAATCGAGGAAGAGTTCCTGCCCCGGATAGAGGACATTTTTGCCGAGTTCGTCCTGGTAAATCCACTCGTTCATGTGTGCCGGGCTGAGATAAATCTCGCGGATGATACGGCCCGTACCGTTCTCCAGTTCAAAATTCGGGCTGCCGCGCGCGCCGGCCACCGCGACGCCGGAAACGGCGACCGCCAGCATAAGCATGGCGATCAACAAACCTGCAAAACGTGATTTCTTCATAAATAATAGCCTCCTGTATTGATTGTGGATGGTTCCCGTGCCTTGCCCAAGAATCTTGCTGTTCCCCGGATGCTGTCATGATTTTATCCGCGTTGGCGCCGATTCCCACTGTCACCACATCCGGCGCAGCGTCAGGAAGCACATGGTCTCGCTGTCATGCGCGCCCCGCTGCAGGCCCGCCTCACCCGTCAGGGTCCAGCCGGGGGCGAACTCGGCTTCCCCGGAGAGCGACAGGACCATATGCGTCTTGTCCTGCCGGCTTGCCATGTCGTAGCTTTGGCCGTCATAGCCCTCGTAGCGGAAGGACAGCTTCGGGTCAGCGCCGGCGAAAGCGTGCTTCACCCCCACCCGCAGGCCGTAGCTGCCGTTGGGGAGGTAGCGCCGGAACTCGACACCGAGGCCGGCGGCGAAGTAATTGCTGGTGAGGCTCCCGACATGGTGATTATAGATGCCGGCGCCGGTCTCGCGGTAGCCGTTTTGCCAGAGCCGGGAAAACTGCGCGTTGACGTAGGGGCTGGTGTGCCAGATCTTGCCGGTGCCGCCCTGGAGGTCGTACCGGTACTCGCCGCCAATCTCAAAGAGGTGGCTGCGGTAGCGGGCGTCGGTAGCCAGGCCGAGGCCGGTGAGGCTTCGCTGCAAATGTGTCCGCATCGTGCCCCCGTCCACGTAGAACATGAAGTCGCTCTTCTTCCCGCGGCGCCCGGCGTAAAGGCCAACGCGGGTATCCCGGAACTTGCTCATGGCGCTGGTGTCGGCAAAGGAGGTCATGCCGTAGCTCACGAAGGCGCCCGCCCGCCATGTCTTGCCGTAGGCCCGGTCCCAGCCGAGGGCCAGGGCGGTGCCGTGGTAGTCCGTGTCGCTCTGGACGTGGCCCCAGTTCTTACCTGCTTTGAACCAGAAATCGTTGTCCACCGGCTGGGCGAGGTTCAGGGAAATCGCCGGGCCTTCGTCCCGGGTGTCCGCCAGATGCTCCGCCGGCAGACGGAGGGTGACGGGACGGCTGGCAAAGGCTTCGGCCAGATGCACCGAAATGAGATGGGAAACGAGGGTGCTCTGCTGGGCCAAGGCCGTCGATTTGGCGGCGGCGGGGGCGCTGACGGCGTCGAGGGCCGCTTTCGTCCCCTCCGGCGTCAGGCTGTAAAGGGGGCGCAGTTGCTCCCGAAGAACGGCATCGCCACGGTTGGCGATGGCCATCATCGCGCCGTAAGTCTCCGCCTGCCGCTCCGTCAGCGTGCCGAGGTTGTTGGCGGCGCTGGCGGTAATGACGAGGCTGTCCCCCGCTACCGAGGTTTGCTCGTTCAAGAGCCCCAGCGTCACGCCGGTCGCGGTCTGTTCCGTCTCCGTGGTCTCGGTGGCGGGCTTTGTCGTCGCCGGCTTCGTGGCCACCGGCTTTGTCGTTGCCGGTTTCGTTTCCGGCTTCGCGGCCCCGGAGTTTCCCGGCTTCTGGTCCCCGTTGCCCTTTCCGTCGTCCGGCAGGGACGGCTCCGGGGCCGGTGGATCATCAGAGGATGGGGAGGCGCCGGCGGCGGTAACCGTCACCGCCGTTCCCGACACGGCGCTGGTTCCGTCCACGCTGCCGGAAATGCTGGTATCGGTGGCGGTTTGCGTCTTGCCGGTCACGCCACCGGTCGCCGTCAGCACCGTGAACCGTTCGCCCGGCAAAAGCCCCAGCACCGCGACCTTCGACCCCTGGACCTCGGCCGCGCCGTTCACCAGGATGTCGCCTTTCGTGCCGCCGGCGATGCCCAGCAGCGTCCCGTCGGAGAGCAGGCTGCCGTTGATGGTCAGGCGATCGTTCCTGGTGAGGGGGCCGATGGTGCCGTGGTTGATGAACCAGCCCGTGGTGTCGTCGGAGAAAGCCGCCGGCATCCGCGCCTTCACGTCGTTGAGGGTAAAGGTGCCGCCGCGAAGCATTGCCCCCGGGGCCACGTTCACGTTCAGGACGTTCGCCTGGCCGCTGTATTGCAGCGTCCCGGCGTTGACGTTGATCTTCAGGTTGTCCTCCCCGAAGATATTGCCGCCGTAAGCGATATCGGCATTGAAGTTCAGCTGCGTCACGAGGTCGGGGATATAGTCGGCATAGGCATAGCTTTCGCCGTTGTACTGGATCTTCAGCGCCTCTCCTGCGCCGGCAGCGTCATAGGCGCCCTCGCACTCCTTCGTGCCGAACTGCTTCCAGTCCGAGGTGATGTTCCCCGTGATGCTCGCGCCCTCGTTGATATTGATATTCTTGACAAAGGCGTTTTTCCCGATGTAGATGGCGTTCTCGCCGCCCGTCAGCGCGCCGGAGAGGTCATAGCGCTCCACCATCGCGCCGTTCAGCTCATTGACAGCCGCGTTGTATTGATTGGCGTTCATATCGGTCAGGGAGAGATTTTGCGCCGAGCTGATTGCCCCGGTATTTTCGTTCACCTTCCGCTTGTAGCGGATATACGAGCCGCGGTATTCGTCTGCCGCGCCGTTGGAGCTGGAGCCGAAATCGAAACGGATACCCGTGCCGCCCTGCCCGCTGGCCGTCACCGTGCCCGCCTGGTTCACGGTCTGACCGCTGCCGTAGGCAATCAGGACGCCGTTGCCCCGCAGGCCGTTGGCGTGAATTTCCGTCGCCTCGGGAATGATGAGCGTATTTCCCACGCCGTCCACCCGCACGCCCGTCGCGCCCGTGCCCCGGGTCAGGATGTTCGCCGCCTGCGTCACGGTGTTGTTCGAGCCGTAGATGTGGAGGCCGATGCCGAGGGGCACGCTGCTGTAGGTATTTTCGAGATACGCCGTGCCGTCGGCATTTCGCGCGAAGTAGCCCTGCGTGTTCGTGATCGTGCCGCCGTTGCCGTAGATGGATTTCCCGAAATACGCCCGGCGGTCAATCTTGTAGCCGAGATCCTGCATCACCGCCAGCTCCACCTCCAGGAAGGAAGTGTAGTTGCTGTAGTCGCGATGGCTCATCATGCCCGCGGTTTGGAGATGGGAGCCTTCAAATTTCCAACCTTCAAAGCCATTCACGGGAAGCCCGTCGCGGCCGAAAAACTTCGCGCCGCCGAGGGCGTTTTTGACGTTATCGCCGACGAAATAGGCGTAGCCGTTCCCGTCGGCGTCAATTTTCTTGTTCACGATGAAAACATCGTTTACCGTCAAAGCGGGTTTTCCTTCGGCCGTCAGATCCGCGTTCAATTTCGCCAGGTTGCTTGTCTCGTCGTCCGGCGAAACGAAGAACATCCCCGGCTTTGCCATCTTGCCGGTTTGATCCATCAGGTGCATCGCCCAGGATTTTTCCGTCACGTCGGAATAAATGCGACAATAGGAGCCTTTCTTGCCTTCCGCCCCTACCCCGACGGTATCGTCTTCCAGCGAGATGCCCAGCGCGTGCCCCAGCTCATGGCGGAACGTGCCGACGAAGTCCGCCGCCTGCTCATTGGTCGGAAGCACCGTGTCCGTGTCCACCCACCAGCCCAGTTCCGCGTCCGTACGCGCCGCGCCCAAAAACTTGCCGACGGCAATTTTGCTGTAGGCATATGCACCAGCCGGAGGGATGTTGTTGTTCAGCGTGTCTTGCTCCAGGACCGAATATTCTCCGCCGTTCTGGATTTGGTCCATGACAAAATTTTGCGACCACGATTTTGTCGTGGCCTCGCCGGTAGAGTTCATGGAAATCGTGCCGGCGCTGGCGTTCTGCCGGTTTTCCGTATCGACGAAGATTTGCCACGGCTGCGTATTCTTTGCGCCGTCGCCGAGAAGCCCCGACCAGTAGGCGGCGCTGGAAACCGTAGCGTCGATGAGATCGTCCGACAACGTGTACGTCGAAGGGTCAACGTACCAGGAGCCGGTCCGTCCGAGCCCGACATTCTGGGGGAAGAACGTGAGCTCCGCGAATACCTGCCCGTTGTGGTACAGACGCTCCATCGGAACGCTCACCGTATCCGTATTCGCATAGGCGAAGGACGGCGACGACGCCAGCCCCACCGCGATTGCCGCCAGAATCAGCCGTGTCAATTTCCTTTTACTCCGTTTCATGTCCGTATCCTCTCTTCCCGACGGCAAGATGTTTATCCACACTATATGATATAACATCCCCCTCGCTTCCCGCAAGGCAATTTGCAACAATTTTTTCTGCGGATGATTGAGCGCAAAAAAGCCGCCCGGATGTTTTTCGCGTCCAGGCGGCTATCTGCGTGGCTATAATGCTTCTGTTTTGAAGTGCAATAGAGATTCTCCTTAAATCGGCTGCTCGGGCGCCGTATCCATCGCCATCGTCCCGCTCTTGACGGAGAAAGGCACCGTGTCAGAGAGGAACGGATCGTTGTGGCTGGTCTCGAAGCGGAATACGAAGGCGTAATCCCCGTCGGGCAGCGGCTCATCCCGCAGAACCGCTTCGCTTTCCAGCGTGAACGCCTCGCCCTCCACGAGCTTCTCCGTCGAGTCGAGCACAAACATCGGTGTCACCACGTCGCCGGGACGGAGCCGTACGACTTCCCGGTCCACCATGCCGTTTCGCAGCACGCGGTACGCGCCGAGAATCTCGAACGTCTGCCGCTCCATGTCAAAGGCCGACTGAAGCTGGTATTTTTTCCCGTTCAGCCTGATGGGAGAAATGTAGATGTTGTAGTCCGGCTGCTGCTCTGCCAGCTCCATCAGGAGCGTGTGCCCGTTCAGCGCCGGCCACTGCCCGTCCAGTTCGTCCCGGAAAATGCCCCGTTCCCAATCAACGGAAATCTTGCTGTCGCTGCCCAGTCGCAGGAAATCATCGCCATAGGGGAGATACAGCGAGCACGCCGCACGGCTGACCACATTCAGCGCGTCGGGCGGAAGGGCCGCCGTCGCCATGTTGTTTTCGTCCAACGACACGGGGAAGCCTTGCAAGCTGCTCGTATCGAAAGCAAACCACGGCGTACCGTCTGCTTCGCCTGCCGCCATTTTGCCGTAAAGCGACGCGAAGGCATCGTTCGCGCCGATGAGCTTTCCGTATGCCTCGCTGGTTTCCTCCTGCCCGGACAGGTTGTAGTACACGGAAATCCCGTTCCCGTACCGCCGGTATTTTCCTCCGGCCTTGCAGACGACGGCCCGGCGGATTGCCTCTGCCACGGCGTCGGCACTCTTGACGCCCTCCATCGCCCCAGCCAGCGCGCCCAGATCCACCATCTCGAAGCCGCCGCCGATTTCCTCGTCGCCGCCCAGTTCGCCGTACCGCTCAACGCCATTCGCCACGCGGTCCAGCGCCGTGAAAAAATAGTTCGGGTCGGCCCCGGCCGCTTGAAGCGCCTCCGCGCCCAGCCTGCCGTACGCGTCGTTCAATGCGGGGAGCGCCGAGAGATCCAGCACGGAAAACGTCGCCATTTCCTGCGTCTCTTTCTCTGCGCAGCGGGCAAAATAGGTGTCGCAGATGATTTTCCCGAGGGCGGCCCCGTCCATGCCGGGATTCTTTGCCAGCGCGCCGAGCCATTCGGCGTAGTCAGTGCCGTGCCCCGGCATGAGCTCCTGCGACGCCGCCATATAGCGAGCGAATCCATGCAGGGAATTTGCCGTTTCGAGGCTCGCCATCAGGCAGGTGTCAAAGCAGACAAGATCCAACGGGGGATGCGCCGCGTCCGCTTGCATCGCGCCGGCCAACGCGAGCCGCAGGGCGTTCAGCCCGATCGTCTCGTCGTGCCGCTCATCCCAGCAGACGCCGCCAAGGCTGCCACCGCCGTGATTCCATATCACCAGCGCCCGATGGCCGGCCGGGCATTTTTCCCCGGCGAAGCGAAGAAAATCCCGGAGCGTAGTACCGTTTCCCATGCTGGTGTCCGGCAGCCGCTCCACCTCATGGAAGCCCGTGCTGTCGTAAATGTACCGCCCCAGCTCCTCCGAGGGGATTCCGTCGGTGTGCCACTTTTCCGCGCCGCCCGTCTGGATCGCCACCTTGACATTTTCCGGCAGCGGCACAGATCGCAGCTCCTCGAGATTCGCCGAGGCGAATTTCCCCTCGGTTTCCAGATCCGAGCCGCAGATATACCAATAGATGGCCCATGTATCGGACGCCGCCGCACAAGCGGCGCCGCCCAAAAGGAATCCCGCCGCCAGGAAAACGGCAAGGCACAGGCGCAAAATCTTCTTGTTTATCGTTCAATCCTTCCTTTCCCATGGTATACCAATCCCGGCATCGTGACGTCGTCGGAAAGCTCCGGGCTGTCCGCGTGATGGTTCACCGTGTCTCGTACTGCCGCGAGAATTTTTAATCTGAGAGTATCAGTCCCGAATCTCGCACTCGATCTTGGTGATGATGCCGTTCTCCACCTCGAACTCCATCTTGAGCTGGCCGTCATGGCTGTAATACTTGTACTCGGTATCGCCGAATTCGATCTCCACCCGGTCGGCCTCGCCGTACTTCTCCGACAACACATCGGCGCTCATGCCGACCTTTACCCCGGCCGGGGTGGCGGCGGCGCAGTGCTCGTCGGCCTCAATCTCATGCACGATGCCCGGCGCCTTCTTCTTCGTGTCAATGACAACGCCGTTCCCAAAGGTCATGCCGTTCTTCTTCTCAAACACGGGGGCGCCGAAAGCGGTTTTCGCTTCCTCTACCGTCGCGCCGGGGGCAATCCCGCCGATCGCGATTTCCTCGCTGGGCAGCGACGCCAGCGCCGTCGTCGCCGTCATCATCATACCTGCCGCAATGGCTGCCGTCAAAAGCTTTTTCATACCAAAACCCTCCTGTATAGATAGATGTGGCTCCAATCCGCCGGATGACGAATCTTCTGCCGGTTTTCCGGGGGACGTCTCTGTTTTTCGGCCCACCGTTTATCTAATTATACACGAAAAAGCCCAAAAATGTGTCGCCTTCTAAAATTTTTCTTTCGTAACAAATATTACAGACTTTATCCACCGGAAACCGGTAAACTTTTCCCCAAACCAACATCAATTTAGCGGGAGGAGATTTCATGGAGAACAGGATGTTTTGCTTTCAGTGTCAGGAGACCGCGGGGGGAAAAGGCTGCACGATGATGGGTGTCTGCGGGAAAGCGCCGGATGTTGCCGCCATGCAGGACCTGCTCGTCTATGTCACCAAGGGGCTGGGCGCCGTCACCACGCGAGTCCGCGAGGAAGGCGGGACGGTGTCCCGGGACATCAACCACCTGGTGACGCTGAACCTCTTTGTCACCATCACCAACGCGAATTTCGACCGCGAGGCCATCATTTCCCGCATCGAAAAGACGATCGCCACGCGCAACGAGCTGGTCGCCGGCCTCAGGGACAGCAGCGGCCTTCCCGAGGCGGCGACCTGGTCCGGGGCGCGGACGGCTTTCGAGGAAAAGGCGAAAACCGTCGGCGTCCTCCGCACGGAAAACGAGGATGTCCGCAGTCTGCGCGAGCTCATCACCTACGGCTTGAAAGGCCTGTCGGCCTACCTGAAACACGCGAACGTCCTCGGCAAGGAGGATGAGACCATCGATGCCTTCCAGCAGGCGACGCTGGCCAAGCTGCTGGACGACAGCCTCGGCGCGGAAGCGCTGACGGGGCTGGCCCTCGCCGCCGGAGAGCAGGGCGTCAAGGCGATGGCGCTCCTCGACGCCGCCAACACCGAGACCTACGGGCAGCCGGAAATCACCACCGTGGATCTGGGCGTGCGGCAAAATCCCGGCATCCTGATCTCGGGCCATGACCTGCTGGACCTTGAAATGCTGCTGGAGCAGACGAAAGGCACCGGCGTCGATGTCTATACCCACGGCGAGATGTTGCCGGCCCATTATTATCCGAAGTTCAAGAAATACTCCCATTTCGCCGGCAACTACGGGAACGCCTGGTGGATGCAGAAAGAGGAATTCGAGGCCTTTGGCGGCCCCATCCTGATGACCACGAACTGCGTCGTACCGCCGAAGGATTCCTATAAGGGCCGCCTGTTCACTACCGGCGCGACGGGCTTCCCCGGTTGCGTCCATATTGAGATTAAGGACGGCAAAAAGGACTTCACGCCGCTGATCGAGCTGGCGAAGAAATGCCCGCCGCCCCGGGAACTGGAACAGGGGACGATTACCGGCGGCTTTGCCCACGCCCAGGTCTTCGCCCTGGCGGACAAAGTGGTGGAGGCCGTGAAGTCCGGCGCCATCCGGAAATTCATCGTCATGGCCGGATGCGACGGCCGGATGAAATCCCGGAGCTACTACGAGGAATTCGCCCGGGCGCTGCCCAAGGACACAGTCATCCTCACAGCGGGCTGCGCCAAGTACAAGTATATCAAGCTCCCGCTGGGCGACATCGGCGGCATCCCGCGAGTGCTGGACGCGGGGCAGTGCAACGACTCCTACTCCCTCGCGCTCATCGCCCTGAAACTGAAGGAGGTCTTTGGCCTCGACGACATCAATCAGTTGCCGGTCGTCTACAACATCGC
This sequence comes from Schwartzia sp. (in: firmicutes), assembly GCA_017444395.1. Lineage (GTDB taxonomy): Bacteria > Bacillota > Negativicutes > Selenomonadales > Selenomonadaceae > RGIG3544. The sequence goes on from JAFSWT010000039.1 coordinate 11,872, forward strand.
CTGGTACGAGCAAAAGGCGGTCATCGTCCTGTTGGCGCTGCTCTTCCTTGGCGTGAAGAACATCCATCTCGGCCCGACGCTGCCGGCCTTCCTCTCCCCGAATGTGGCCAATGTCCTGGTGGAGAAGTTCGGCATCGGCGGCATCACCGACGTAAAGGCGGACCTCAAAGCTATGGTCGGCTGATAATCGCCTGACAGAAAGGAAACGGCCATGACGCAAACCGATAAACAAGCCGTATGGGAAATCCTGCGGCGAAATCCGCTGGTCGCGGGACTCAGCGAAGCGGAACGGGAAGAATTCATCGCCGCCAGCAACGCCAAAGCGCTGACGTATGAAAAGAACGGAACGGTCTTCCACGAGGGGGACCGTCCCACCTTCCTGTATATCCTGCTGTCGGGTGCCGTCCATATCCAAAAGAGCGCCTTTTCCGGCCGTCCGGTCCTGCTGGCGACGGTGGACACGCCCGGCGATATGTTCGGCGAGGTGTACCTCTTCCTGAAGCAGCCCTATGACATCAGCGTCGAAGCCGCCACCGAGACACGGGTTCTGGCGTTGCCCGGCGCCGCCTTTGACGGGGACGGGCCGCCCGTTTCCCACGTCCAATTCCGGTTGCAGCGGAATCTGCTGGCCGTCTTCGCCCGCAAGGCCTACGCGCTGAACCGGAAATTGCAGGTGCTGGCCGCCGGCAGCCTGCGGGAAAAACTGGCGCGGCTTCTGTTTCAGGAAATGGACGCCAGCGGCGTCACCGAGTTTGCTGTCAACCGCGAAACGATGGCGGACTGGCTCGCGGTGACGCGCCCCTCCCTGTCCCGGGAGCTGGGCGCCCTGCACCGGGAGGGTATCCTCCGCGTGGACGGCCGCCGGATCGCCGTGGCGGATTGGGAAAGATTCGAGCAGTATTTATGAGGGAGCGAGACTATTGATTCGGAAAATCGTATCCATTGACGAAGAAAAATGCACCGGCTGCGGCCTTTGCGCCGATGCCTGCCATGAGGACGCCATCCGGATGGAAAACGGAAAGGCGCGCCTCATAAAAGACGACTACTGCGACGGGCTGGGGGACTGCCTTCCCGCCTGCCCCGCCGGCGCCATCTCCATCATCGAGCGCGAGGCGGCCGCCTATTGCAAGGATTCGCTTCGCGAACCTTCGCATATAACAGGCTCTAATTCGCTGCGCTCACAAGAGCCTGTAATAGATGAAGCGGCGGTCATGGCGAGAAAGAAATCGCCGGCGAAACCGGCGCCCTTTGCCTGCCCCGGCATGATGGCGAAAATGCTGAACGGGCCAAAGAAAGGACCGGCCGATGACGCGCCGCGTTCCCCGGCAACCGCCGTCAGCGAGCTTCGCAACTGGCCGGTGCAAATCCAGCTTGCCCCGGTGAAAGCGCCTTACTTCGACGGGGCGCGGCTCTTGATTGCCGCCGACTGCACCGCCTACGCGTGCGTGGGCTTTCATCAGACATTCCTGCGCGGCAAGACCGCGCTCATCGGCTGCCCCAAGCTCGATCCCGTGGATTACGCGGAAAAGCTCACCGAAATCCTGCGGCAAAACGAAATCGAGAGCATCCACATCGTCCGCATGGAAGTCCCCTGCTGCGGCGGCCTGGAACACGCCGTCAGGACGGCCCTCCAAAAGAGCGGCAAAACGATTCCCTGGCGGGTTACGGTTCTTTCACTGGAGGGGACCATCCTCGACGAAAAGTGAACGTCGTCAGACGTTACCGCGGCAAGGAATCCGCAAGGGTTCCGCAACAAAGCGGTAGCAGGGCAGACTTTCCTCCGGCACCCTGTTCCCCCGTCGAACCGGGGACAGGGAAACACATCCAGCCGGTCTTCAACACAGAAATTCCGCCTCCGTCGGGTAAACCCGTCGCAAAACAAACACGCCCCCGCACCGCAAAAATAAACGCGGTACGGGGGCAGTTTACATTCGTTCAATATTGAAGTTTTTTAGCAGCGCCATCCTCCGTCCCGTTTCTTTCGCTATTTAACGGGTTCCCCGGGACGACAAGCACCGGCACCCATCATATCTTCCAATGTCGCCAGCACGACCTCACCGGCCTGGCTGCTCGCACGGAGCCCCTGGGTGAAGCCGGCTTTGGAGAAAATCACATATCGGCAGTTTTTTCCTCCGGCGAAAACGGTCGCGTAATGACGCAGGCGATCCAATTCATCGCGGCCTGTCTTTGTATTCCGGTATTTGCAGGATCCAATCAGGTAGGACGTCTCGCCCGATGCTTCGAGTATTTCCCCCACGATGTCAATCTCAATTTCCTTTTTTTCCGATGGATCGTTTCCCCACCACCGGCCCAGGGAAAGGAGTTCATAGGAAGCGTTATTGGCGTAGTACAAAAGGTAATCATGGCACATGCGCTCAAAAACGAGCCCCATGAATTCCGGGAGATACGGCTTTATGACTTTGCCATAGACCTGCCTGATTCTTCCCGACGCAATCAGCGCGGTATGCTTCGGCACAAAACGGTACCAAAACCGGAAAAAGCTGTCACCAATGGAATAGATGGTCTTTTTCGAGGTTGCCTTTGCCAGCGGCCGTTCTTTTTTCACAATGCCCAGTTCTATGAGGACCGTGAGATATTTGGCGCACACTGCGGCGTCGATTTTGCACTGGGAGGCTATTTCCGAAATTTTGGAAGCCCCTTCCGCAATAGCGGACAAGATATCGCTATACAGGGCAGGCTCCCTGAGTTCCTGCTTCAAAAGGTTTTCCGGCTCTTCATAGAGATAGCTGGCCCGGTCAAAAAGATTTTCCATCAGGGCTTCATCAACACTGTCACGGACATTCAATTTGTTAATGTAATGGGGGATGCCCCCGGTGATGCCATAGACAAGCGCACTCTGTTCCGGGGAAAGGTTCGGGCAGAACAGGGCCGTTTCCCGATAGGTGAGGGGTTCCAGCCTGAGTTGACCTGTCCTGCGTCCATATAAAGGACTTGCCTCGCCCAGGACCTGCTTTTCCATGAAACTCATGGACGAGCCGCATAATATCAGATACAGCTTTGTCCCGCCCCAGTCATGGTCAATCGTATGCTGCAACAGAGAAGATATTGCTTCTTCGGCTTTTGCCAAATAGGGGTATTCGTCAATCACAAAAATCAGGCGCCTGTCCCGGGACAACCGGCTGATTTCTCTCAAAGCGTCATCAAAACTCTGGTATAGAGGAAACGTGTCTGCTTCCGGTTCCTTGCATACATGTATGGCCTGGGAAAGGGCGGACAAGTTTTTGTTTGCGGTCGCTTGCAGGGCGGAAAAATATATTACCGGCTTGTCCTGGCAAAACGCGTTGATGAGCGCGGTCTTGCCGACCCGCCTCCTGCCATAGACGATGATGCACTCAAAGGCATCGCTTTCGTACCACTGGTTCATTTTTTCCAATTCTTTTTCCCGGCAGTAGAACATGATGGATCCTTTCCTGAAATTACTAACTCACAATTTACTAACTTACGATTCACTAACTTACGATTCAATAATTATACCGGCTTTGAAAACGCTTGTCAACTTAACCGATGCCATCACCCCCGACGAGCCGGATAAGCAACGGCGGCGATATAGAAACCAATTTAGCCGCGCCTTCATAGACGCGGCTTTTACGTTCATCCGGGACGTTTCTCTGCGGTTGACCAAGTCTTTTGCCGGAATGCTCCGGGAGTCATATGTATTCCATAGGCAGCGCCAATGTGCTCTCGTTCAGGTAAAGTGGCCGGTCGTAGAGGCAGAGGACAATGCCCGTCCCGCGCTGGCACCGGGAATCCGGTTGATGGCATCGATGGCCCGTGTCATGTCCAGCCGGGGATTCGCGGACATCTTGATCTCTACCGGGTAAATCGTCTCCCCGTCCTCGATCAGCCGATCGATTTTCGCAATTCCGGTTGCCCCATCTCAGATAGTGGACTAATGGGCTGGTTCATTCAGGACCGACGGGTTTCAATCGGACAGCTGTCCATTGTTTTCTGGTGGAATGGATGTGTAATCGTATATGCTCGGGTGTCATGGATGGCAGGCGTGCAGAGGCTCCTGGCGATATATCGCTCAGGGCCTCTTGCACGTATAAGTTGCCCTCCGGGAGTGCATCTCGGTGCTTTTCAAAGAGGGTCGCTTAGCAACCGCCCGCAGAACGCCCGGTCAGAAAAGCGCCAGCTGGTCACTCTCCGGCAACCCTTCCAGGCAGCCGTGCGCCTTCAGGAGTTCAATGCCCGTCTTGGTGACCGAGGTGCGTTTCCGGAGATCGGCCATCGAGGTGAAAGTACCCTCCTTGCGGGCTTTGACGAGGCTCCGGGCGGCCACGGCGCCGAACCCCTTCATGGACGTAAACGGTGGCAGCAGCGATTTTTCCAGCAGGATGAATTTCTCAGCGTCAGAGCGATAAAGGTCGACGTGCTCCACCGCGTAGCCCCGCAGATACATTTCCCAGGCGAGCTGAAGGACGATGATGAGCTCTTTTTGCTGGTCGTCCGGCTTCTCCACGGCCTGGAGCATGTCCAGCGCCCGCCGCACCGAATCCTTGCCACCGGCGATGATCGTCACGTCGAAAGCGTCGGCGCGGATGGAGAAATAGGCGGCATAAAAGGCCAGCGGGTAATGCACCTTGCAGAAGGCGATGCGATAAGCCATCATGACGTAGGCCGTGGCGTGGGCCCGGGGAAACAGGTACTTGATTTTCTGGCAGGACTCGATGTACCACTCGGGCACACCGCCTGCCCGCAACTTTTCCACCACCTCCGGGTCGATGCCCTTGCCCTTGCGGACCTTCTCCATCGTCTTGAAGGAGAGCAGCGGATCGATGCCCTTGCGGATCAGGAACAGCATGATGTCGTCGCGGCCCGAGATGGCTTCCTGCAACGTGCAGGTACCGGCGCGAATCAGCGCCTGAGCATTGTCAAGCCAGACATCGGTGCCGTGGGAAAAGCCCGAAATCCGCACCAGATCGCTGAAGCAGGACGGGTGCGTGTCGTCGATCATCTGACGGGTAAAGCTGGTGCGGAATTCCGGGATGCCGAAGGTCCCCGAGGTCGCCCCGAGCTCTTCCGGCGTCAGCCCCAATGCCTCGGTGGAGTGGAACAGCGACAGCGTCGCCGGGTCGTCGAAAGGAATCGTCTTCGGGTCCCGGTGCGTCAGTTCCTCCAGCATCTTGATGACCGTCGGATCGTCGTGGCCCAGATTGTCCAGCTTGACGATGCGGCCGGAAATCGAGTGATAATCAAAATGGGTGGTAACGGTGTCAGAATCGGCCTTGTTCGCAGGCCGCTGAATAGGCGAGAAGAAATGGATGTCCATGTCTCGCGGCACAATCATGACGCCGGCCGGATGCTGTCCCGTGGTGCGCTTCACGCCCATGCAACCGTTCGCGATGCGCTGGATGAAAGCGTTTCGCTTTTTCTGGCCCCGTTCCTCGTAATACTTCCTGGCGAAGCCGAGCGCGGTCCTGTCCGCCACGGTGGCGATGGTTCCGGCCCGGTAAGCGTTGTCCCGGCCGAAGAGTTCCGTCGTGTACTTTTGCGCCCGGGCCTGGTACACGCTGGCGAAATTCAGATCGATATCGGGGACCTTGTCGCCGTCAAAACCCAAAAAGACCGCGAAAGGAATGTCATGGCCGTCCTTGATGAGGGGCGTGCCGCAGACCGGGCAATCCTTGTCCGGCAGGTCGAAGCCGCTGGCGTAGGAGCCGTCGGTGACGAACCGGCTGTATTTGCAGTCCGGGCATCGCCAATGGGGCGGCAGCGGGTTGACCTCAGTGATGTCGGTCATGGTGGCGATGAAAGAGGAGCCCACGGAGCCCCGGGAACCTACCAGATAACCGTCTTCGTTCGATTTATGCACCAGCTTGTGGGCAATCAGATAAAGCACGGAAAACCCGTGGCCGATGATGGGTTTCAGTTCCTGGTCAAGCCGGGCCTGTACGATTTCCGGCAGATTCTCCCCGTACATCTCATGCGCCCGCTGATAGGACAGTTCCCGTATCTGCTCCGCTGCCCCGGAAATCATGGGGGAATAGAGCTTGTCCTCCTCCGGCATCGGATCGAGGCGTTCCACCATATCGCTGATCTTTTGCGGGTTCCGCACCACCGCGTCGTAGGCCAGTTCTTCGCCCAGATAGCGGAATTCCTCCAGCATCTCCTCCGTCGTCTTGAGCCAGAGGGGCGGCTGGAGATCGGCGTCGGTGAAGCCGTGCCCCGCCATGATAACGGCGCGGTAAATGGCGTCCTCCGGGTTCAGGAAATGGACGTCGCCGGTGGCGATCAGCATCTTGCCCAGCTTTTTCGCCAGTTCCGCGACCTTCAGATTGATGGCCCGAAGATCATCGTCGTTCTTCACATCGGGGAAATCGTCGCTACGGACGAGAAACGCGTTGTTGCCCACCGGCTGTATCTCCAGATAATCGTAGAATCTGGCAATTTCCAGCAGAGCTTCGTCGCTGCGCTTGTCCACGATGGCGCGGATGAGCTCGCCGGCCTCGCAGGCCGACCCCACGATAAGCCCCTCGCGGTACTCAGCGAGAATCTTCTTGGGAATCCGAGGCTGCTTGTGGAAAAACCGCAGATGGGACAGCGAGACGAGCCGGTAGAGATTGAACAGCCCGGTCCGGTTCTTCGCCAGCAGGATGATGTGGTTGGCGTGCTTCTGTTTGTAGTCTTCACCGACGAGATAGCCTTCCATGCCGTAAATGACCTTGATATCGAGCTTGCCACCCTGAACGGTGTTCATCGCCTCAGGAAAAGCCTGCACGACGCCGTGGTCGGTGATAGCGATGGCCGGCCATCCCCAACTGGCCGCGGTCTTGATGAGATCCTTGGCGGAGACGACGGCGTCCATCAGGCTCATCTTCGTATGGGCGTGGAGCTCCACCCGCTTTTCCTGTGCCTGATCCGCCCGCTTCACGGCGGTCTCGAGCTTCAGGCTCTCTGCCATCAGCACCAGATCTTTCTCGTATGTATCAAAGCGCACGGTGCCGCGCACCCGGACGAGCTGGCCCTGCTTGAGCTGCCCCCGGACCTTCCCGAACTCTTCCTGGTCGCGGAAGAACACCTTGGCGAGGATGCCCTGGGTGGTGTCAGCGATTTCAAGCTTCAAAAGGGTCATGTTCGTTTTCTCGAACTTCTGGTCGCTGACGCTCTCCAGCCGGCCGGCAATGACCACGTTCTTTCTCTCGTTGGTGATATCCTCGATGGACGTGACTTCACCGGCCACGCCGCTGCCGAAGACACAATCCTCTGCCGTTTCCGCTTTTTTCCGGCGGCCCCGGCCGTTGCTGTTCCCCTTGGGAGGCGCCTCCGGGACAGGATGCGCGGCCGTTTCCATCGCTTTCTTATAGGCGTCCGTCTGGGAAATGACGGCGTCACTATCCACGGACCCTGCCGCCTCGCCGTCGCAGCATTCGCAGACAACGTCAGGATAGCAGCCGGTAATCTCTCCCATCGCTTGCTGCAGCCGCGCCGCTACCTGGCGCTCCTCCAGCATGGCGCCGGCAATGGTGCTTCCCACGCGCACCAAAAGACGCCCCTCCTGGAAGCGGCGTTCTGCCTGTGAGAGCAACGACCGGAGCAGCGGATTGTCAGAAGCGGCAGTAGCCGCCACCTGGCGCCAGGTCTTGGCCAGGGACGCCGCCAGATCAAGCACATTCTGATAGAAGATGACCTCGTCCAGATCGTGCTGCTCTTCGATATAGTGAGCCGCCGTCAGAAGCAGTGCCCGGTCAAGGCGCTCCCGCGTCTCCAGCAGGATCTCCCAGGTGCGACTGTGCGGCGAGACCTCCACGTACTTAATGAAACTGCTTTGGACGAGTTTTTCCTCGTCCGCTGTGAGCGTCATGCCCCGGACGAGCGTCCAGAGCGTATTGGTCCGCCGGGGAACGAGGCGGTATTTCTGCTGCATCCCCTGACTTCCTTTCCTTGCGGTTGTTTTCTCGTCATATCGCGCCTTATTTCGGCGGATACAGCGCCTCGTATTTCGTACGGTCCCGGAGAACGTTCTTCACGTAGTCCCGTGTCTCCGGATACGGGATGCTGTTCAGGGAGTGGAACGTCAGCGGCCACCGTCCTTCCTCCATCCACTCCCGGACCTGGCCCCGGCCGGCGTTATAGGCGGCCAGCGCCAGGAAATCATTGCCGGCGAATTCCCGCAGGAGCTCTGCCAGATACCAGACGCCGTAACGGATATTCGTCTCCGGCTCCCAGAGCTTTTCCGGCGTATAGTCCGTATCCTCGAGCTGCTGGGCAATCCACGCCCCGGTTTCCGGCATGATCTGCATGAGCCCCACCGCTCCCCGGTGGGAGAGCGCGTCCTTCCGGAATCGGCTCTCCGTCATGATGACGCTGGCCACCAGAGCACTGTCAACGCCATTGGCCCGGGCATACAGCTCCACCAGCTCCTGATGGGGATACGGGTAGATATAGCGGCGTTGCACCGGCGGTACCTGGCTCAGGAAAAAGACGGTAAAAGCGATGACGAGCACAAAAAAAGCCGCGGCCAGCGCCAGCTTTTTCCGCTTCTCGGTCTCTCTCTGCCGAATCACCTGCTTGAGCAACCGTGTTTCCTCCCCATGAGATTACGGAAAGCGTTCTATGTCGTTCTTCCCGCGCCAAACATCTATTTCGCGGCCCGCCGGAGAAGGCGGGTCCAGGCGTCGTCCACCTGAGCCCGGGTCTGTGCCACGGTGCCGCTGTTGTCGATGACCACATCCGCCCGCCGGTTTCGCTCTTCCGGCGTCATCTGGGACGCAATCCGGGACCGGGCTTCGGCCTCGGTAAAACCGTTGCGCGCCATCAGACGCGCCAGCTGTATTTCCGGCCGGGCATAGACGACCCAGGCTTCGTCGGCCATATCCTCCCAGCCCGCTTCAAAGAAAAGCGGCACGTCCAACACCGCAGCTGGTGCCTTGTTTTCCCGGCAGACCGCCAGACGGCGCACCGTTTCTTCCCGAATCAACGGATGGGCCATGGCGTCCATCCATTCCTTTTCTCCGGCGTCAGAAAAGACAATGGCACCGATGGCCCGTCGATTCAACGTTCCGTCGGCATTCAGCGCCCGCTCCCGGCCATAGCGGGCCACATATTGCTGCCAAAGGGCCTGCCCTGGCTCTGCCAGTTCCCAGGCTATGGCATCCGTATCCAGAATATTTGCTCCGTAGTGTTCCCGCAACCAGTCCGAAACCGTACTCTTGCCGCAGGCGATGCCGCCGGTAAGTCCGATGATGACCATAGTTTCCCCTCACTTCTGGCACTTTGGGCAATAGTGGGTGCCCCGGCCGCCGATGAGGACGCGTTGGATGGGCGTGCCGCAAGCCAGGCAGGGCGCACCGGTTCGCTGGTATACCCGGAGCTTGTCCTGGTGGAGTCCGACGTGCCCCTCACCGTCCCGGTAATTGCGGATGGTGGTGCCGCCGTCCTCGATGCCTTCCCGGATGACTTCATTGACCGCGGCGTGAAGTCGCTTTACTTCAGCCGGAGAAAGCGACGACGCCAGTCGTTCCGGATGCAGTCCCGCCCGGAAAAGAGCTTCGTCAGCGTAGATATTGCCGAGGCCACCGACATATTTCTGGTTCAACAAAAAGCTCTTGATCTTCGCCCGGCGCCCCCGGGCGATGTCACCGAGATACGCTGTACTGAACGCCTCTGTCAGCGGCTCCGGTCCCATGGCCATCATCGACGCCAGCCGCGGCAGTTCTTCCGGCCGCAGGGCATAAAGTGCCCCCAGGGTCCGGGCGTCGCCGAAAAACAGCGCCGCGCCGTCAGCGAAACGGACCTCCGCCCGGACAAAGCCCATGTCTTCCGGCACGCCGTTGTCGGCAAACATCAGCTCCCCGGTCATCTTCAGATGGACGATGAACTCCGTCGTGTCGTCCAGGCGTAGCCGGAGATACTTGCCCGTCCGGTCGATTTCCCGGATGGTCCGCCCCGTCAACCGGGCCGCGAACAGATCCGGCTCCGGCCACTTGACGAGTCGCGGCAGGAATACACGCACCGCCATGATTTCCCGGCCAATGACATGACGCGCCAACGAGCGGCGCACGGTCTCGACCTCCGGCAATTCCGGCATTACCCTTTCCTTCTTTCCTGTGCCGGGCTCTTGTTCCGTACCCCGGCCGGACAAGCCCGTCCTCTTATTTCGCCTCAGCCCAGTTCACGCCCCAATGGATATCCACCGTCAAGGGCACGGAGAGCGGCGTCACTGTTTCCATCGCCTGGCGGACGATTTCCGCCGCCTGAGCCGCTTCGTCTTTCGTGACCTCCAGGACCAACTCGTCGTGGACCTGGAGCAGGATGCGGCTCTTGAGGCCGGCGTTCTTCAAGTCCTGGTAAGCACGAATCATGGCCAGCTTGATGATATCCGCCGCTGATCCCTGAATCGGCGTGTTCATCGCCATGCGCTCCGCCAGCGAACGCTGCTGGAAATTCCGGCTGTGGATGGCCGGCAAATCACGCCGCCGGCCAAACATTGTCGTCACATAGCCCCGTTCATGGGCCTCCTGAACGACCTTATCAATGAAATCCTTGACGCCCCGGCATTTCTCGAAGTAGCTTTCAATATACCGGGCCGCCTCAGCCCGGGAAATACCCAACCCCTGGGAGAGTCCGTAATCGCTGATGCCATAGACGATACCGAAATTGACCGCCTTGGCGTGACGGCGCAACAGTGGCGTCACTTCCTCCGGCGCGACCCCGAACACTTCCGCTGCCGTCCGGGTATGGATGTCTTCACCCTTCGTGAAGGCCTCGACGAAATTCCTGTCCTGGGAAAGATGCGCCAGAATCCGAAGCTCAATCTGCGAATAATCTGCCGACAGCAGGAAGTCATAGCCCTCGCCCGGCGCGAAGAATTGGCGGATGGCCCGCCCTTCCTCCGTCCGTACCGGAATGTTCTGCAGATTCGGGTCCGAGCTCGAAAGACGCCCTGTTGCCGTCACCATCTGATTGAAGCTCGTATGAACCCGGTCCGTGGCCGGGTCGATGAGCCCGTCAATGGCGTCAAGATAGGTGGATTTGAGCTTCATCCAGAGCCGGTAAGCCAATATCTTCTCGATGATGGGATGGGCGTCCCGGAGTCGCTCCAATTCCTCCACGTTGGTGGAAAAGCCGCCGGACTTTGTCTTTTTGCCTCCGGCGAGTTGCAGCTCATCGAACAGGACCGCACCGAGCTGCTTGGGAGAATTGATCTTGAATGTGTGGCCCGCCAGGGTATAGATGTCGCTCTCCAGCGTGGCGATGGTATGACCCGCCGCGTCGTTCTGCTGGCGAAGCTGCGCCCGGTCCACATAGATACCGGTCCGCTCCATCGCCGCCAGAACCTCCACCAATGGCAGCTCGACCTCGGCGTAGAGCTTGTCCAGTCCCAGCTCTCTGAGCTTTGGCTCCATGACCTCCCGGAGCCGCGCCGTCACCATCGCCTGCCCGGCTGCCCGCTCTTCTTCGGTCAATGAGGGCGGCAAGGGGGCAATATCAGGGGCGAAGACCGCTCGCAGGCGATCCGGACTGCCCGCCCCCTGGGACGGCTCCAGCAAATAACCGGCCAGCCCCGCGTCAAAGAAGGACGCGGATGCGCTTCCACCGGCGTGGTAAAAGCTTTTGAGGTCAATCGTCGCCCGGCGGACCGTCTCGTCCCCCAGCAACTGCCAAATTGCCGGCCAGGCGGCTCCGCCCGCGGCTGCGTATGCCAAATGGTCCTTTACCGCCAGCCCGGCACCTGTCATAACGACATGCGGCACCCGGCCACTGTAGCAGCCGATAAAGGCAAAGCCGCCGGCCGCTTTCACCCGCGCCGCGAAGTCTTCCGCCGCTGCTACCGTTTCCAGGCGCTCCACCGACAGCTTCGGCAGCTCCGGCACCGCGAGCGCCAGCGTGGGACCGCCGCCCGGGTAGAGCTTGCTGAGGCCGCGCCGAAGCGCTTTCAGATCGTATTTTTCGCAAAAACGGGTCAGTTTTTCCATATCCGGCGTGATGGCGTAGGATGCCGGCGTAAACTCCACCGGCGCGTCGCGGACAATCGTTGCCAGACGCTTGGAAAGCACTGCCAGTTCCCGATTCGCCGCCAGCTTTTCCTGCAGCTTCTTTCCCGGGACCTCGTCAAGCCGGTCCATGACCGCCTCCAAGCTGCCAAAGGTCAGGAGCAACTTCGTCGCGGTCTTCTCTCCAACGCCCGGCACACCGGGAATGTTGTCCGAAGAATCCCCCATGAGTCCCTTGAGATCGATGAGCCGGATCGGCTCGAAGCCGTATTTTTCCCGAAAGGCCGCCTCGTCAAACAGGATCATCTCGGAAATGCCTTTTTTCGTGAACAGCACCTTCGTGTCCGGGCCCACCAGCTGCAAAGCGTCACGGTCACCGGTCACGACCAGGGATTCATAGCCTCCGTCCGTCTCAGCTTTCGCCGTCAGCGTACCGATGATATCATCCGCTTCGAAGTCGTCCATCTCCAGGAACGGGATGCCCCAATCCGCCAGCAGTTCCGCCAGCAGAGGCACCTGGGAGGAAAACTCCGGCGGTGTCACCTGCCGCGTCCCCTTGTACGCCGGATACAGCTCGCTGCGGAACGTATGCCGGCTCTTATCGAAGGCCACTGCCATTCCGTCCGGGGCATAGTCCGAGAGGAGCTTCAGCAGCATATTGGCGAAGCCAAAAATGGCGTTTACAGGCGCGCCATCCGGCGCCGTGAGCGGCGGCAGCGCGTAAAAGGCCCGGAACATCAAGCTGCTCCCGTCCAGGATCATCAAACGTTTTTTCACCGTCTCACCTCATCGTCTCGTCGCGGACGAACCCGCCCCGCCTGATGGCTTTTCGGTCTTACCCGTGGCAGCCGGGCTATTCTCTTTGGATTCCTTTGCCGTCATCCGCCCGCCCTGGGGCGTTTCCGCGGGCTGGGTGGACGCGGCGTCCGGCACCGTCGCCCGGGTGTTCTCCGACACCTTTACGGAGAGCTCCGGCGGTACGACCCGGCCGGTGGCGGTAACAACCGGCACTGCCGCCTTGGAGCGGAGACGCAGGACACCTTCGGCTTCGTTGAGGCCGCCTTCCAGCCGGAACAGCCGCTCTATCTCACGGGCATCAATATAGAGCTTACCGCCGAAGGAAAAGCCCTCAGCCTCACCGTATGATGTCCGGACCTGGTTTTCCAGCATATCCCAGACGATCTCCGTCTTCGTAACCACCGAAAGCGGAAGCGCCGGCACATAGAGCGCCTCACCCATGCTGATGGCCCGTCCGGAAATCCAGCGGTCATCCACCTCGACCCGGAACGGCCGGCCCAGGAACGTCGGTTCACCATCCGAATTATCGATTTTTTCCTCGATTTCCCCGTCGCTCAGAAGCGATTCCACGCCATACTTTTCCAAAGCCCGGCGCACGTCACTGACGTCCAGCGGCTGCCGGCCGTATCCGTCGGGATAGATGTAATAAACGACGGTCCCATCAGCGATCTGCTCGACCACCACCCGGTCATAGCTGACCTCCACCGGCGTACCGATTTCCACCGCGTCGTAAAGCTGCTCCACGTCCTTTTCCAGCAGCCGGATGCAGCCGTTGGATACATACCCGCCGATGGATTCCGGCTTATTCGTGCCATGGATGCCGTAGGTCACATCCTTGAACTCCATCCAGCGGTAGCCCAGAGGATTGTCCTCACCGGACTCCACCCGCTTTTTCGTATCCTTGGGATCCACCCATTCCGGGTTCTCCTCCATGCTCAGGATGGAGAAAGTGCCCACCGGGGTCGGCGTCTCCACCTTGCCGGCGCCAATATGGAACATGTACTTTTTCTTGCCCGCCTGATAAAGCGTCAGAATCCGGCTGGCCAGATTGATCGTGATCTTCTGGTCCGCCGGCGCCGCTTCCAACACCGGCCCGCCAATGTCCACTGCCCCACTCAGGCAAAGCAGCACCGCCAGGCAGCCTGCTATGATTTTCGCCTTCATTTCTTCGCGCCTCTCCCTCAATGCATGGAATTGCACCCGCGTTTTTCCCCGCAGGGGTATTTCCTAGTATAGCACATTCTCCCCCCGCATTTCAAAAAAACCTCCGCCCTTTACCGACGCCGGTTTCACAAGGCCAAACACATCGAAGGCCTGATGGACCGCCCTCCGGTGCCGGTGCATTTTATTTTTCCCAAAAGCGCGCAAAAAAGCCGCCCGTTTTCCAACATCGGGCGGCTTCAGTCAGCGTTTCCCTGCCCCCGGACCGGGCGGCTCCTTTCTCCTCGACCGGAGGTGACTAACGATAGCGCAGTTTTTCATCCAGGAAATCCACATCCGTCAGGTCAATGCGTAACGGCGATACCGCGATATAACCGTGATTCGCCGCGTAAACATCCGTGACTTCGTCATTAGGCCCGTCGTAAATCTCGCCGGCCATGTGATAGTAGACGCGGCCGTTTATCTCGATTCGCTGGAACGCGTTCAGATAATCACGACGGCCCACCGACGTGAAGACGTAATTCGGGACGCCGTCCAACAGGAAACGGGGATAATTGATGTTGAACAGGAAGGGCCGCGCCGCCTCGGCAAAAAGTGCCGGCAGGTAATCGCGAAACAGCGCCGCTACCTGCGTATAGGGCAGGACGGAATCGATGTCCAGCGAGACCGCGATGGCAGGCAGGCCATGCATATATCCCTCGATGGCCGCCCCCACCGTTCCGGAGTACAGGACATCCGAGCCCAGATTCGCGCCTTTATTGATACCGGAAATCACCAGCTCCGGCATCGTTTCCGGCCGGGCCATCGCCTCGAGGTAGAGCTTTACGCAGTCCGCGGGCGTACCATGGATCTTCCAGGCCTCGATACCGGCGGCGGCGAAGTGCTCCCCCGGCTCCACCTCGATGTTCGTCCGTACTGTAATGGCGTGTGCTTTGGCGCTTTGCTCCGTCGCCGGCGCCGCGACGACCAGCGTGTGCTCCGGCGCCAGCGCCTCCACCAGCGCTGCCATCCCCACTGAATCAATCCCATCATCGTTGGAAAGCAGTATCCGCATAATACCTCCCTATTCCTCAAACACTTTTCAGGGGCTATTCGATAATCCGCGCCATAGCGTCCCGCACGATTTCCTCCGGCACGTCCCGGCGGACAGTCACATGGCCCAACGCGTCCAGCAGGACCCAGTTCACCTGGCCGTCCACGGTCTTCTTGTCATGGAAGATATCCTTGTACATCGCGTCGGCGGTGCATCCTTTCGCCTTGATTGGCAGGTGCAGCGTTTCCATCAGGTGGAGGAGCCTGTCCACGATGGTGTCATCAATCAGGCCGAGTGCCCGGCTGATGAATGCCGCCCCCGCCATGCCGATGGCCACCGCCTCACCGTGGTTATAGCGGACGTACTGCGTTTCTTTTTCAATGGCGTGCCCGATTGTATGACCGAAATTCAGGATGCGCCTCAGGCCGTTCTCCCGCTCGTCCTGCCGCACCACGTCGGCCTTGATTTCCACGGAACGCGTCACGATATGTTCCAGCGCCTGAGACTCCAGGGCCAGGATGGCCGGGCCGTTCTTCTCCAGATACGCAAAGAACGCTTCGTCATAGATTGCGCCGTATTTGACGATTTCGCCCAACCCGGTGCAGATTTCCCGGGGCGGCAGTGTGGACAGGAACGCGAGATCAATGAACACCCGCTTCGGCTGGTAGAAGGCGCCGATCAGATTCTTCCCCGACGGATGATTGACGGCAACCTTGCCCCCGACGCTTGAATCCACCTGCGCCAGAAGGCTCGTCGGCATCTGCACGTAGGGAATGCCCCGCATATACGTCGCCGCCACGAAGCCCGCCAAATCGCCGACCACGCCGCCTCCCAGGGCGCAGATGACAGACTTCCGGTCCAACCCGTTGGCAATGGCCCGGGTGTAGATTTTTTCCGCCTCCGCCAGGCATTTTGAACGTTCTCCGGGCGGGATGCGGTACGTCTCAGCCGCCAGTCCGGCGCTTCGCAAGAGAGCCTCCACCGCGTTCTCATACAATCGGCCCACGTTGGAATCCGTAACCACCAACGCCCGGGAGGAAAAACCGGCGCCCTTGAAATACGCCCGCACCTTGTCGTCAAGGTTCTTACCGATATCTATCTGATAGGAATTCTCCGGCAGTATGACATTTACTTCACCCATGCAGATTTCCCTCCCGTTTCAGGTAGTGGCAGATCTCCTCCGCGATTTCCAGCGGGGAGCGATCGCTGGTGTCGATGAAACAATCCGCCTGCGCGTAAAAGGAACGGCGGCTTTCCAGTAGTTCCTCCACCGCCTGCCGCCGGTCGGCACTTTGGTCAAGCACCGGCCTTTCACCGCGGCGGCTCGTCCGGGCGACAATGGTATCGACATCCGCCGTCAGGCAGACGATGACGCCGCTTTGGCGCAGACGCTCCATATTTTCCCGATCCTTGACAGTGCCTCCCCCGGTAGCGATCACGGTGTTCTTCCGCGCCGCCACTTCTTCCACGGCCTTCTTCTCGGCCGCCCGGAAATACGCTTCGCCGCGCCCGGCAAAAATCTCCGGGATCTTGCAGCCTTCGCGCTCTTCTATATACTGATCAAGGTCCAGGAACGCAAAGCCCAGCCGGGACGCCAGGCACTTCCCGGTACTGGTCTTTCCCGTCCCCATGAACCCAATCAGGACCACATTCCTCGCCATGCTCATCTCTCCGCCAATTGTTTACGGTACGCGTCCAGGGCTGCCAACAGTTCCCGCATGGAGTCACCGGGGAACTTTTCCAGCACCGCCTGGGCCATCACCAGCGCCGTCATCGCCTCACCCACCACGGAGGCGGCGGAAACCGCACAGACGTCGCTGCGCTCTTTGGACGCCAGCACCGCTTCATGGCGCTCGATATCAATGGAGTGAAGCGGCTTCATCAGCGTTGGGATGGGCTTCATCACCGCCCGCAACACGATTTCCTCGCCGTTGCTCATGCCGCCCTCAATACCGCCAGCCCGGTTCGTCCGCCGGACAACCCGGCCGTCGGTGTCGTAAAAGAGCTCGTCATGCGCCTGGCTCCCGGGCAGGTCCGCGTATTGGAATCCCGCGCCAATTTCCACTCCCTTGATGGCCTGAATGGACATCAGAGCACCGGCCAATCGGCTGTCCAGGCGGCGGTCCCACTGAATATGGCTGCCCAGTCCCACCGGTGCGCCGCGCACGATGACCTCGAAGACGCCGCCCAGCGTGTCGCCCGCCTCCTTCGCCTGACGGATGCGCTCCTTCATTCGCGCTTCAGCGTCCTTGTCCCGGCAATTCAGCTCAGAGTCTGCCGCGTCGCCATCCGCCGACGGATTGGCCTTCTCCCCGCCGATATTAATGACCGATGACGAAACCCCGATTCCCAGCGCCCGCAGGAACTCTTTCGCCAATCCACCGGCGGCGACCCGCATGGCGGTTTCCCGGGCGCTGGAACGTTCCAGAATATCGCGGATATCCTGCCGGTCATATTTCAGGATGCCGACGTAATCCGCATGGCCCGGCCGGGCCGCCGTCACCCGCTCGCCCTCCGGAGAGCCAAAGGCCGCCATACGACCGGTCCAGTTCTCCCAATCCCGGTTCCTGACCTGCAGAGTGACCGGCCCGCCTATGGTCTCCCCAAACCGAACGCCGGACAGGATTTCCACCCGGTCGCTTTCAATCTTCATTCGCCCGCCGCGGCCATACCCCTGCTGACGCCTTGCCATATCGCGGTTGATTGCCGTCAGGTCGAGCCGAAGCCCTGCCGGAAGTCCTTCTACAATCGCCGTCAGGCATGGTCCGTGGGACTCGCCCGC
This sequence comes from Schwartzia sp. (in: firmicutes), assembly GCA_017444395.1. Classification (GTDB taxonomy): domain Bacteria; phylum Bacillota; class Negativicutes; order Selenomonadales; family Selenomonadaceae; genus RGIG3544. The sequence goes on from JAFSWT010000039.1 coordinate 29,603, forward strand.
CGTCAGGTAACGAAACGCTGTCATACTGCCACCTCTTTGATAAAACTGTTTTGCGATAATCCCGCGCCTTTACGGCCCCTTCGTCGCGTAAATCAGGAGCCCGATCTGGCAGGCAAAGACGCCCTGCCCCCTGGCACTGCCGGACAGCCGCTCCACCGTGACGAAGCGTTGGCCCTGCTCCAGACGTGACAAGAAATCGAGAATCTGGAAATAGTCCCCTTCCGTTGAAACCTCTATTTTCTGCTGAAACAGGCCGCCCTCCGGCGCAACTTTCCCCGGCTTCACTCCGGTCACGCGAACGCCGGAGAGCGCGGCCCCGGCCTCAATATCGCCGAGAAAATCACTGGTCTCCATGCTGGGGGGCAAGAGCCGTTCATTCCGCTCCCGGCGCGCAGCCAACGCCTTGGCGTAGGCCGCCGGGTCCTCCCGTTGGGCGAAGAAAGCCTTCGCCTCCCGGATTTGGCGCTCCATGTCGGCGGTCTGCTGCTGCTTTTCCTCCAATGCCGCCCGTTGCGGCAGATGAACAAACTGATGGAAGGCCAGCGCCACGCCCACCAGAAGGGCGCAGGAAAGGAAAAAGACGTATTTCCTCCGGTAAAGAATCATAAGGCCATGTGACCTCCAAACACCTGGCTTAAAACCGCAGCTTCATAGTGAACGAAAGCGATCCCGGTTCCGCCTGCTCGAAATGCTCCAGCACCGGCGGCGCTGAAAGGAGTGCCGAATTGTCCTCAAACAGACTGAAATACTCCATCAGTGCCCCGTAAGAGGACGCCTCGCCCCGGCAGCGCAGATACCCATCCTCCGCCGGCTCAAAATGCGTCAGCCAGACATCCTCCACATTCAGCAGCCCCAGGACGTAAAACGCGTAATACCAGGAACGCCGCCCGGCGGAAAGCTGTATCAGTGCTTCATCCAACGCTTCGGTCTCCGCCCGGAGCTGCTGGATTGTTGCCACCTGTTGCCGGGCGTCGGCCGTCCAATCGTAACGTTGCCGGGCCTCTTCCAGGCGCTGGTCTGCTTCCCGGAGCAACCAGAGATTGATAAGGAACACCTCTGCCATCAGGCAGACCGTAATCACAGCCAGCCCAACGGCGTAAGAAAGCCAGGCCCGCTTTTCGGGGCGGAAGTCCTCGGGGAGGAACCCGATTGCGCCCTCCTGTCCGGGCCGGAGGACATTCGCGGCGCCGTAGAGGGCCAGCGTCATTTCTTCCGACCATTCCTCTTCCCGGGTGCGCGCGTTCCGGAAGAACACCATATCCCCGAGGCAGACAGCATCCGCCGCCGGCCGCGCGAGCAATTCCTCCGGGGCCAGGAATATTTCCCCGACCTCCAGGCCAGCCTCCCGAAACGCTTGCCAGCGGGCCAGCCCCCGTTCCTCGTCCAGGACGGCGGCCAATACCCGCCCTTCCCGGGCGGAGAATCCCGTCCAATACTGCTGCCCCGCGAAGGGACAGTTCACCGCGATATCCCATTGGATTGCCTGGGCGAGCTCCTTCCTTTCCAGGGATGGATAGACCCGCTCGTAGATATAACATTCCTCCCGGGATACGACAAGCCCCACCCGGCGGGACAGACCATGTGTCAGGCAGAGCAGTTTAATCTCCTCCGCCAACCGGGACCCCGCCATTGTGGGCTCCGTATTATCCTGTACGACGGTACGCCGGAATGCCTGGCGAATCTCAAACCCGTCCCCCGCAGCGACAACCTCCACCAGGTACAGGATGCCGCCGGCAGTATAGACGCCGACAGCGCGGGGCGTCTGTCTCGATATCTCCCAAGCCATCTCTCAATGCTCCCAACGCGCGAGGCGCCATCGGCCGCCCTGCTCTTCCATATAGGCCAGGACCTGACCACGGGCTTCGCCCCGCCGGCTGACGGAAAGCAGGAGAATCTGATTCCCCTGGCGACGGGCATAAACTGTTCCCTCGGTACCAGAACCGTCCGAGGCCTGATACATAGATACAGCCAGCGATGTCTCTCCCGTCGGTACGCTGTCGCGCAGGGCATCGTCACCGGCTATTCGCTCGCTGGCGCCAATGATGCCGTTTTGCGCTTCCAATCGCAACGATATGCCATCGGAAAACAGCCGGACGGTATCAAAATGCTGCTGGGCCACCATAAAGGCAGCAGCCCCGAGCGCCGAAAGAATACCCAGGATTCCCAGCCCCAGCAGGGAGACAGAACCCCGTTCCTCCGCTATGACGCGCATGCTAAAGACCCTCCGCATTGGCCACAGTGACGGCCGATTCCAACTCAAAGACGTGCCCCGTCCGCAGGTTTTCCCCCTTGATGCGGAAGAACAACGTCCGCGTCCCGACCGGCCGGAACTCAAAATCGGCGATGGCGATATCGACAAGCCGGCTTTCCCCGGTCAGGGGCTGACTGTTCCGCGCAAGGCGTGGCCGGTCCTCCTCGGTCCGGACGTATTCAATCCACTGCGGCACTCCGTCGGCGCCATGAATCAGAATCCGCAGACGTCCGCCCACGCTCTCGAAACGATATGCGTACATCAGATCCGACGTGATGCGTTCCATGGAAAACCGAACCTGATTTTGGAGCTCCCAATCGCTGAGCAGGGAGACATACGCCCGCATGCCCCAACCGAGGGCCATCGCCAACGAGCCCAGGAGAAGCGCGATGAGCGGCAGGGCGACGGCCAGTTCGACCAGGCTCTGCCCCGCCTCCCGCCACAGCTTCCGCCGCTTACTCACGGACGCTCACCAGCCGGTGGAAACGCTTTTCCCGCACCGTTCCCCGCTCAGGCCAGCGGACGGCCACCCGGATATCGCGCAGGAAAGCGCTTTCGTCCGTACCCGAAATCTCTGTCGCTATCTCAAAAGCCACCTGATTCCTGACCACCGGATTGTCGCCGTCGCCCAGCCAGGGGAGCGAAGTGGCCGATCGCAAATAGGCCGCCGGTTTTGCTTCCGCCAGCGCCATCTGCTCCTGCGCCAGGAAGACCGCCGTCACCTCTGCCTCGTTCCGCCGGTGCTGCTCATTGAGCACGGCAAACGACAGGCAGATCAGCGAAGCCACCGTCAGAATGGCGCCCAAAATGACCGTTTCGACCAGAGCGAAGCCCTTTTCCCGTTCCATAGTAAGCTCCTCGTGTACTAGGGCGGTGTCAGCGATACCCGGATCCGGCCCGCCAGGTCGATGATGACATAGCGCCGCTCCGTGCCGCTCCGCAAGATAATCGTCAGGGGCTCCGCGTTGCCGGTCCCGTAAAACATGACGGTTACACGATTGCAGGACAACTCGATGCCGGCCGGCAAGGTATGACGCTTGCTCCCGGTTCGTCCCTTGATGGAATAGCCGCCTCTTTCCAAACGGAATACCGGCACCTGATGTTCGCTGGCGTCGAGGAATTCCTGCCGCTGTGCCGCCGCGTAAACGGACTCCTCCCGGTAAACCGCCAGCGCTGCCGCCAGCCGCTCTGTCTCACGGTCCAGCGTTAGCGTACTGTATTGAAAGAACAGCCGGGGCAACGCTACGGACGCCAGCAGGCTGATGACCATGGCCGTCAGAACCGCCTCTATCAGGCTGAAGCCCTTCTCATCCATAAAAAAAGCCTCTGTACCATGCCGTCAGCCCATCCCCCAGCAGAAAAACCGCCAACGCGCTCCCCGCCAGGAACGGGCCAAAGGGAATCGCATCCCGGCGGTGTCTCTGCCCCGAGACCAGGAGGGCCGCCGCAACCATCCCACCGGCGACGAAGGCCAAAAGCAGCGTCCAGAGAATCATCGGCCAGGGAAACCAGCAGCCGAGCGCCGCCATGAACTTGATGTCACCGCCGCCGACACCGCCTCGCGTCGCCCAGCGCAGGAAAAGCAGGATTACGCTACCCAAAGCGACGCTTCCTAAAATCTCCGACAGTGACCGGCTTCCGAAAAGAGCCAGACCCGTCAGTGCCATCGGGAGGAGGAGCCGGTCGAAAATCATCCCGTACCGATAATCGAGGACGCCAACCGGCAACAGGAAGGCCGCCAGCGCGATACCCCGAAGCCACCGTGGCCATACACCGCCAAAGGCATACAGCCCTGCCGCTAAAAGCAAGCCGCCGCCCAGCAGGCATTTTTGACGGTGTTTCCCCCATGTTTCAGAAGGCTCCGTTCGCTGCTGCCACCTGCGTCTGGTATTTGCCATCAGTCCTTGCGCCCGAAATCGCCGGCCTTATAGCTTTGGCACACGGCCTCGGTATGGTCATCCGACAGCGAATAGCTGGCGGCCGTGATATCCACGGAGGCGCCGGTCCGGAGCAGGCACTTTCCCTTGGGCGGCTTGAGATTGTCGATATCGACAATATAATCCTTGAGATCCGTCGTAATGCTGGTCGGATAGGCGCCCTTTTCCGCCTGATACATCACGATGGCCGTATTCAGCACCCGGAGGTCGGACTGCACCTTCGAGGTATTCGCCAGTACGATAGCGTTACTGAAGCGGGGAATAGCGATCATGGAAAGCACGCCGACGATTGACATCACAATCAGCAGTTCCAGCAGCGTAAACCCGCGCTGCCCCAGATTCCTGGTCTGTTGTTCCAATGCTTGTCCCTCCTATGCGGAAAACGTCATTAACTGTAAAGCGTCATCGCGTCCAGTACCGGCAACGCGATGGCGAAGACGATGAAGCCGATGATGCCACCCATGACCAGGAGCATCGCCGGCTCCATGAGCGACCGCAGGCGCTCGGTGCGCGTGGCCGCTTCCAGCCGGCAGAAATCCGAGATTTTCGCCAGGACCCGGTCCATCTCTCCGGTCCGTTCTCCCGTCGCCAGCAGTTCCAGCAGTACCGGCGGAAACAGCCGGCTCTGCCGCAGGGAGGCCGACATCGTCAGCCCCCGCTCCACATCGTGCTTGACCCGCAGGAGCTCTCGCCGGATATGGGCGTTGGCGGTCGTATCCTGCAGGACCGTCAACGCCTGGTCGATGACAATGCCACTGGACAGGAGTACCGACAACGTTCCGGAAAAATGCATCAATTCCGTATAGACGAGCATCGGTCCCATCACCGGGAGGCGGAGCAACCACCGGTCCAGCCTGGCACGGCCGGCGTCCCGGCGGCAGACGACGCCGAGCAGGGCGACCGCGATTGCCGCCAAAAGGATAAGCCCGGGACCGCTCTCCTGCCATAGGCGGTGAAACTGCAACAACAACCGGGTCGGCCAGGGAAGATTTGCCTCCAGGGAGGCAAACAATCCGGCAAATACCGGCAGGACATAGCTGAGCAGGAAGGCTACCGCCACGATGACCGCCATCAGAAGCACCATCGGATAAAGCATCATCGTGATCAGCTTCGTCCGGGAAACGTACTGCTCCTCCAGATAATCCGCCAGCCGGCTCAATACGATATCCAGGCTGCCGCTGAGCTCGCCTGCACCCACCAGGTAAACCGCCAAACGCGGAAAGACATCGCCCTGTCGCTTCATGGCATCGGACAGGGAACTGCCACCCTGCACCCGGGCGTAGAGCGCCCGCACCACCCGCTTCAGTGCCGGCGGCGCGTCCTGCTCCGCCAGGACCCGCAGGCATTCGCTGAGCGTCATGCCGGCCAGCACCATTACCGAAAGTTGTCGGAAGAAGACCATCTGGTCGTGCCGGCCGATCCGGTCCTGCAGATAATGTCGGACCTGATCCCCTATCGAGGGCTTGCGGAGCCGGACCAGGAAAAGACCCCGCTGCAGGACGGCCGCCGCCGCATCCCGTTCCGTCGGCGCCATGACCGTATCCTGGTGCATCATTCCCTGCGCGTCCCTGGCGGTATAATAAAAACGGGGCACAGACTCGCTCTCCCCTCCTAAGTTATATAGCGGCTGGCCGTATCGCCGGTAATCCTGCCCGCGACGCGAAGCTGTTCAACGGCCCGGTTCATGGTCACCATTCCCTGTTCCGCGCCGGACAGCATCGCGGACGGCAGTTGCTGGACCTTTCCCTGCCGGATCAGATTGCGAACCGCCGCCGTCGCCGCCAACACTTCCGCCGCGCAAACACGGCCGCCTCCCGCCGCCGGCAGCAGCCTTTGCGAAACAATCAGGCCCAGGACAGCCGCCAGTTGATAGCGGACCCGAAGCTGCTGCTCCGGCGGGAAAAAGCTCTCGATGCGCAGCACCGCTTCCGCCGCCGTCTGGGTATGGAGACTGGCCAGCACCAGGTGACCCGTTTCCGCCGCGCTCAAGGCGGTCATGATGGTATCCGCGTCCCGAAGCTCCCCGACCAAAAGGATGTCCGGGTCCTCCCGGAGCGCGCTCCGCAAAGCGCCGGCGAAGGAGGAGAAATCGGTATCGAGTTCCCGCTGGCTGACCAGGCTGCGCTGCGACACATGGACGTATTCGACCGGGTCCTCCAGCGTGATGATATGCGCCGCCCGCGTCTGGTTCACCGCGTCCAGGTAAGCCGCCAGCGTTGTCGTCTTGCCCGAGCCGGCTCGCCCGGTGACCAGAAAGAGACCCGCCTCCTCCTGCAGATACTTTTGTAAAACCGCCGGCGTGCCCAGTTCTTCCAGGCCGGGAATGCGCGCGGGAATGAGGCGCAGTGCCAGTGCCGGCCCGGTGCGCTGTTGGAAGGCGTTCACCCGGTAGCGTTGCCCACCCTGGGTGAAGGCAAAATCAACCTCCTGCCGTTCCCGGTAACGTTGCTGCTGATGCGGGGAAAGCAGCCGTTCCAACAGCTTGTCCATCGCCGCCGCCGAAACGAAAGTGTCCGGGCACTTCTGCAGGGTCCCCGCCACCCGGAAATACGCCGGCGTCTCCGCCGCCAAATGGATATCCGAAGCCCCTGCCGCCATCGCCTGGGTTAGCAGCGCATCCCAGGCGGTCTCGTCAAATGGCACCATAAACGACCCGCCCCACTTCCTCGATGGAGGTCTCTCCCGCCAGCGCTTTTTTCAGCCCGTCCTCCAGCAGAGTGGCCATGCCGAGCTTGCGGGCCAGCTCGCTCGTCTCGCGGCGGTTCGCTCCGGCCAGGACCGCCTGTTGCAGTTCCTCCGTTGCCGGCAACAGTTCCTGGATTGCCATTCGCCCGTTGTAGCCGGTGCCGCCGCATTTCTCGCAGCCGACGGGGCGATACGCCGTGACGCCCTCCGTGAAAAGCGGGCCCAAAACAGCCGCGTCGGCAGAACCGGGCTCGACAACGTAAGCTTCGCGGCATTCGGGACAAAGCCGTAGCACCAGCCGCTGGGCGACGATTCCCAGGAGCGCGGCGAACAGGAAATACGGCTTGACACCCATATCGAGCAGGCGGAAAATCGCGTCCACGGCGTTGGCCGTATGAAGTGTCGTCAGCATCAGTCGCCCGGTCAGCGCCGCCTTGACCGCGATATCCGCCGTTTCCTCGTCCCGGATCTCGCCTACCATGCAGACGTCGAAGTCCTGCCGCAGGATGGCCCGGAGCCCGACGGCAAAGGACAGCGAGATCTGCTGGTTGATTTGCATCTGATTGATGCCCTCCAGGTAATACTCCACCGGGTCTTCGATGGACACGATGTTCTTCCCCGGCGTATTGAGCTCGTTGAGGGCCGCGTAAAGCGTCGTGGTCTTGCCGGAATTCACCGGACCCACGTTCAGGATGAGGCCGTAGGGCGCGTGACACCAGCGGCGGAAAAGGCGCTCATTCTCCGGAGAGAAATCCATTTCGCTCAGATGCAGCAGCCGCCGGGCTCCGCTCAGAAGCCGCAGGACGACCTTTTCCCCGTTGACCACCGGCATCGAAGCCACCCGGACATCCACCGGGATACCGTCATAATCGTAGGTAAAGCGGCCGTCCTGGGGCAGACGGTGCTCCGCCGTATTCAGTCGCGCCATCACCTTGATGCGAGAGACCATCGTTTCCTTCAGTTGTGATGGCAGAAGCGGATACGGCGCCCGCAGAATCCCGTCCACCCGGAAGCGGACGCGAAGCCCGCCGGTCAGCGGCTCCACATGGATATCGCTGCTCTGCTGGTCTATCGCGTCATGGATGATGCGATCCACCAGCCGTATCATGGGTGCCGCCGGCAGCGTCGGGCTGTTTCCCCGGCCGGACCCGAGCCCCATGAGACTTTGGTTCACCAATGTCTGAAACTGTATTTTCTCCGCTGCTTGCATGGTCCGCTACCTCAGTGTCCCAACGCCTGCCGCAGGGCTTCCCGCATGACGCCCCGGTCCGCCTCCTGACCGGTCCAGCGGTGGAAGGCCGCCGCTCCCTGCCCTACCAGCATGGGGACGCCGTTCAACGTCGGGCAGCCGTGTGCCGCCGCCATCTGCAAGAACCGCGTTTCCTCCGGTGTGTAGATGATATCATAGGCCAGCGTTTCCCGCCGCAGGCAGGACCAGTCCACCGGCGGGCACGCCTCCACCCGCGGCGCCATGCCCAGCGGCGTTGTATTGACGAGAATATCCGCCGCCGCCAGCGCCTGTCGGAAATCATCGCTCTGCCAATCCATCGCGGTCAGGGCCGGGAACGAGGGAAACTGCCCCACCAGCTCCTGCGCTTTGGCAGGGTTACGAACGCCCAGGGAAATCGCGGCCGCGCCTTCCCGGATCAGCCCCCATACAGCCGCCCGCGCCGCGCCGCCCGCTCCCAAAAGCACCGCCCGCTTTCCCTTCGGGGAAAAACCCATTTCCCGCAAAGCGCCGATGAATCCGGCCACATCGGTATTGTATCCGGCGAGGCGGCCGTCTTCCAGGACCACCGTATTCACCGCGCCGACCATCGACGCGTCCTCATCGACCGTGTCCAGAAGCGGCAGAATGGCCGTCTTGTGAGGAATCGTAACATTGAAGCCCCGAAAGCCGAGACTCTGAAGCCCTTTCACCGCTGCCGCCAGATCCTCCGGCGCCACCGGCATGGCGATATAGGAATAATCCAGCCCCGCCTCCCGCAGCGCGGCGTTCTGCATGGCCGGCGACAGGGAATGGGCGATGGGATAGCCGATGACGCCCAGGTTCTTCGTTTTTCCGGTAATCATAGTTTCGCCCCCTGTATCAATATTGTCCGAAATCTCCCCGGGACACGCCCCGGGCGGCGCCTCAATCCCGGAGGGTGGAACCTTGTTCCTTCAGGAACCGCTTGCGCTCGTACATTCGCTCGTCCGCCCGCTGGAAAACCGCGCTGTAGGTATCGTCCTGATCAGGATCGAATTCCGCCAGGCCGGCGGAAACCACGACCTGCCCCTGATGGAGGTTTTCCTCGATCTGCCGGTCAAAGGCCGCCATCAAATCGGACCGGTTCACGTAATCCGGCCCCTCCAGGATGGCCATGAATTCATCGCCGCCGATACGAAACACCGGGCTGTGCTTGAATATATTGCATATAAGCCGGCTGGCACTGACGATCCACATATCCCCGGCTTCGTGTCCCAACATATCGTTGATCTTCTTGAGCCCATTCAGGTCAAAGACCGCCACCGCGAACTCCGTCACCTGCGACTGGACGATGCGCCAGTCCATGCCCGCCTCCGCCTCCACATAGGCCCGCTTGCTCTTCACGCCGGTGAGGGGGTCGGTATAGGCCATCTGCTTTGTCTTGCCCAGCTCCTTTTTCTGTCGTTCCTCCCGGGCCAGCGACTCCTCCAGCGCCCGGATATACTCCGCCTTTTCGTCCTCCAGCACAAACGTATGCAGGATGCAGCCGCTGATCAGGCAGCCGAGGGAATACAGCGGCAGCAGCGGATAGAAAAGCTGGATGGCGATAGCCAGAACCATCGTCAATCCGCACAGTCCGATGGTGAAATGACGGCGCCTCGTCGATCCCTTGGCCTTGGCGGCTATCGACAGCGTATAGAGCGACGTCATCAGATACATCAGGATCTGGCTCGCCAGCACCACGTCGCGCACGACGCCTTCACGGTACGCGCCACCCTCATCGAAGAAAAAGAATACCGGCGTGAAGAAGTTGACCGCCAGCGCCGCGAGCTGGAAAGCGAAAAACACCTTACCGGTGTACGTCAGCACGGTGGCAAACCGGGTTTTCCGATCCAAATAGCGCACCGTGAACATCGTCCATAGCAGCACGGACAGTGCCATCGCCGCAAAATAGACCACGGTGTCCGCGTAAAGGGCTTCTATCAGATGTCGCTCGTCCAACAGCCCCCAGGCGATGTCAGTCACATGGTAGAAAATGACGCTGAACAGGAAACTGCGGTAATGACGCTTTGACGGAGAAATGTCGTTGCCGGCAGCCCGGAAAACGTCCACATTGATGATGAGCAGTATGATGATTGACAGGATTCCCATCGCTGAATATTGCAACGGTTTTCTCCCCCCTGGTCATCGCGGGATAATGAAAAGGAAGTATATGTTACCCCGCATCCATGCCGATATCGTTCCTGAGTTTCACCGCCTCGGCAACATGGCGGTCCTTGATGTCCTCCGAGGCGTCGAGGTCGGCGATCGTGCGTGAAACCTTGATGATTCGGTCGTAGGATCGCGCCGACAGATTCATTTTCTTGAAAACGCTTTCGAGAAGGCCCTTCGCCCCCTCGGTCAGCACGCAGGTCTTCGTGAGCAGCGCGTGCCCCATCTGGGCGTTGCAGTATAAGCCGTAGCCGCGGAGCCTGTCCAGCTGGCGCTCCCGGGCGGCGGCGACGCGCTGCCTGATGGTGGCGGAAGTCTCGCCCTTCCCGACGGCGGAAAGCTCCTTGTATTCCACCCGGGGAACCATGATATGGAGGTCGATGCGGTCGAGCAGCGGCCCCGAAATCTTCCTGGTATAGCGCTTGATCTCATTCGGCGTGCAGGAACAGGGCTTGTCCTTATCGCCCCGGTACCCGCAGGGGCAGGGGTTCATGGCGCAGACCAGCAGCATCTGGGAGGGGAACGTCAGCGTCGCGTTTACCCGGGACACCGTCACCACCCCGTCCTCCAGCGGCTGACGCAGGACCTCCAGCACCGCCTTGGGAAACTCCGGCAGTTCGTCCAAAAATAAAACGCCGTTATGGCTGAGGGTGACCTCGCCCGGGCGCGGAATGCTCCCGCCGCCGATGATGGCCGCGGCGGAAGTGGTATGGTGCGGGCTGCGGAAAGGCCGCCGGGTAACGAGGCCGCCTTCCCGGGGCAGGAGGCCGGCGATGCTGTAAATCTTCGTCACTTCCAGGGCTTCCTCCCTGGTCATGTCCGGCAGGATCGTGCTCAATCGCCGGGCCAGCATCGTCTTGCCCGCCCCCGGCACGCCAATCATCAGCACGTTGTGGCTGCCGGCCGCGGCGATCTCCAGCGCCCGCTTCGCCTGAAACTGTCCCTGGACATCGGCGAAATCGTCCTCAGCCAAAGGCTCCGTCCCGTTCCAGACGCCGGGATCCGCTGCCGCCGGCAACAGGACGCGACGTTCCGTCAGATGCTCCACCAGTTCATAAAGGGTACGGATGCCATAGACCTCGATGCCGTCCACCAGCAGCGCCTCGTTGAGGTTCTCCGGCGCCACGTAGAACTTTTTCAGTCCCTGCGCCCGGGCATGAATCGCCATCGGCAGGACGCCGCGAATGCCCCGAAGCTCGCCTTCCAGCGACAGCTCCGCCGCGAACAGGCTGCCATCCACCTTTTCCGGAGCGATCTCCCCGTACGCCGCCAAAAGGCCGACAGCAATCGGCAGATCCAGCCCCGGGCTGTCCTTGCGGATATCGGCCGGCGCCAGATTGATCGTGACTTTCTGTTGCTGTATCCGGATGCCGGAATTCTTGATGGCGGTCCGAACCCGTTCCTTCGACTCTTTGACCGCCGTATCCAAAAGGCCGACGACATCAAAAGCGGGAAAGCCGGCGGAAACGTCCACTTCCACGCCAATCAGGACACCGTTGACGCCCAGCGTCGTGGCGCCGTATGTTCTGGCAAACAAAACATTCCCTCCCCGCGCTTTTCCGGTCCGAAACGGCGCCCCTGTCGCATCGGAGGCCCCGCCGGACAGCGGAACCGACTCAATCCATACTTTAATATTTTACACGCTTTATTCGTTTTTGACAATCACCGGGCCAAGAAATCAGCCGGGCGTCACGGGGCCGCGGCGTGGTGGATGAGATGCCCTCTCTTTCATGGCTTTCTAATCCGTCTCTCAACCGCTTCCAATATCCCGGCGATACAATACAGGCAAAGGAACCGGGCGGATCCGGAAAACCCGGCCGGCCGGAGAGTCAAAGCGCGGAACCGTTAAAAGGATTGAACGTGAAGAGAAACGAAACGGAGGGAATCGTATGTTGCCATTGAAGAATCAGCAGAAACTCGCCGGGGCCATTGCCCTTTTCGCCGTATGCGGATTGACCGCCGGCTGTGACGATTACGGTGACGATCACCACCATTACCCGCCCCCGCCCCCGCCTCGCGACGGTCACCATGATGGCCGCCACCGGAACGAGCAACACGCCCATCGTCCGCCCCCAGGGGACGACCATCACCGGCAGCGGCCAAACAACGGCCACCGGCATCATGAACACCGGAGGGCCTCTTCCCTGGTGGGTGCTTATTACGCGCGGGCGCTGAACGACGCGGTTGCCCCCAAAGGGACCACGATCTCTCTGCATGTCGTGCAGCAGGACGACGCGTCCCTTCGTCTCGTCGATCCCACGGGAAAGCAGTATCCGATTCAGTTTGACGAAGCGACGAATACGGGCCGCATCGCGGGCGGCAGTCTCTCCCTGCGCGAGGACGGCCTTTTCGTTTACAAAGACGCCCGGGGCGGCGTCTGGCTCGTGGAGCGGCAATAGACGATATTTAGGAAAAACAACCTATGCAAAAAACGGTTTTTTGCATAGTTGCCGGAGAGGATGCTATATGGCATCCAAAAAGGCAGGGAAAACTCCCTGCCTTTTTTAGTCCGTATGATTCCGCTGCCGCTTCTGACCGCGCCACCGGTTTCAACGGAATGGGACTCGCATAGCTTTTCCGCCGTCCCCGTTTCCGCTTTCGCCGGGCTGGCGGTCTCTTGTCCCGCTACAAACCCTGCCGCATATCGCGGTAAAGGATGCTTCCCAGCGCCTGCATGACGGCGTTGTACTTCACCTGGTCCGCAAACAGCCCGCTGTACGCTTCCTGCGATTCCTCATAGCAGTCCTGCGCCACTATGCCAAAGAATTTCGGGAAAATGCTCTGGGCGAAAATCTGCGGATTGCAGGTCCGGGCCATGATTTTTAGCTTATCGTCCTTCATGAGCTTCGCCTGCATCGTTTCCGTTATGACCTTGTCCATATCGGTGAACGGGCCCTTGTACTGCTCGTTGATCTTCTCGATGATTTCGTCCAGCGGCTTCTTCGCCTCCGGCTTCGCCACGCCCGTGGCCGTGGCCGGGGCATATACGCCGGGCTTGTCCCCCAGCCTGATATCCCCCTCGAATGTCTTTTTCAGCTTATAGTATTCCAGCCGCAGCTTTCCCTCCAGGTCAATCATCTGCACCTTATCGGGCGGAATCAGCCCCAGCAGATAGCGGAGGAACGTATATTCCCGGTGCATATCCCGGTCAAACATCCGCACCACCTGGGAAATATAGCCGTACCACTTGATCATGTTCCGGCACAGGCGGCGGAACTGATAGCGTCCGTCCGGGGCCAGCCCGTTGTAGCGGTCGGCCACCGGCTTCAGGATGCTGGTCATGCGTCCCATCGCCCGGTCATCCTGCTTGTTGTAGCCGAAATACTCGTCACTGAACGCGTCAATCTCCGCGTCGGAATAGACCGCGTAGCCCCGCAGCTTCTTCTGCACCTGATAGAGCAGGTCGGTATTGACCTCCTTTTCCAGCATCGTCTCCTGATAGAAGGGCTGGAACGCCTCCTGAATATCCTCCTTCGTGTTGGCGAAATCCAGCACGAAAGTGTCCGTCTTGCCGGGGCAGGTACGGTTCAGTCGCGACAGCGTCTGTACTGCCTTGACGCCCCGGAGCTTCTTGTCCACGATCATCGTGTGCAGCAGCGGCTCGTCGAATCCCGTCTGGTACTTCTCCGCCACGATCAGCACATGGAAATTCTCGTGGAACTCCGCCTTCGTCTGGGCCTCCCCGATATGGCTGCCGTCGCTCCGGACATTCAGCTTCGGCTCGGTGTATTCCTCGCCGCCGTCCGGCACCGCGCCGGAAAACGCCACCAAAACGCCGACGTCGTCATAGCCTTTTTCCGCAATGTACCGCTTACACTCGTGAAAATACCGCACCGCCGCCAGCCGCGACGACGTCACCACCATCATCTTGCCGCGCCCGCCGATCTTATACCGCGTCGTCTCCCGGTACGTCTCCACGATGATCTGCGCCTTCTGGCTGATATTGTAGGGATGCAGGTTCTGGAATTTCCGGATGACCTTGGCGGCGCGGCTGCCCGGCACATCCGGGTTGTCCCTGATGGTCTTGGCAATCTTGAAGCAGGTGTCGTAGGTCATGTAGTTCTGCAGCACGTCGAGAATGAATCCCTCCTCGATGGCCTGCCGCATCGAATAGATATGGAACGGGCGGAAACTGCCGTCCGTCTGCTCGGTGCCGAACATCTCCAGCGTCGTGGCCTTTGGCGTGGCGGTAAAGGCGAAAAACGACAGATTCCGGTGCCGGCCATGCGTTACCATCTCCTGTACCAGCCGGTCCGCAGCGTCGATCTCGTCCTCGGCTTTGCCCTCGATCTCCGCGTACTCCCGCAGCGCCTCCTCCGTATCGGCCAGCGCCGCCTTCAGCTTCAAAGCGGACGTCCCCGTCTGCGACGAATGGGCCTCGTCCACGATGACAGCGTAGTTCCGCCCCTTGGCCCGGTCCACTTCCTGATAAATCACCGGGAACTTCTGCAACGTCGTGACGATGATGCGGACGCCGGCGTTGATGGCATCCCGCAGGTCGCGGCTCGTCTTGTCCTCCCCGATGGTCTCCACCGCCCCCAGCGTGTGGTCAAAGCCCGAGATCGTCTCCTGGAGCTGCGCGTCCAGCACCGTCCGGTCCGTCACCACGACGACGCTGGAAAAAACGGCGTTGTCGTCCTTGTCGTGAAGCGACGCCAGCCGGTAGGCCGTCCAGGCGATGGAATTCGACTTGCCCGAGCCGGCGGAGTGCTGGATCAGATAGTTGTGCCCGGCGCCGTGTTCCTGCACATGGGCAATCATCTTCCGCACCGCGTCGAGCTGATGATACCGCGGGAAAATCAGCCGTTCCTTCCGGACGACCTTTTCGGCCCCGTCCGGCTGAACCGTCTTTTCCTCCGTGACCTGCCGATGGATGAACTTCTGCAAAATATCCATCATGCTGTCCTTTTGGAATACCTCTTCCCAGAGATACGCCGTCGGATAGCCCTCCGGGTTCGGCGGATTGCCTTTGCCCCCGTCCCGCCCGGCGCCGTTCGAGCCCTGATTGAAGGGCAGGAATACCGTGTCCTTCCCGCGAAGCTCCGTCGTCATCCAGACCTCGGTATGGTCCACGGCGAAAAAGCCCAGCACCCGCCGGTTAAACCGGAAACAGACCTCCCGCGGATCGCGGTCGTACATCCACTGCTTCCTGGCGTTGTCCACCGTCTGCCCCGTGTACTGGTTCTTCAACTCAAAGGCAAAGACCGGGATGCCGTTCAGCACCAGCACCATATCGACGCTCTTCTTCGTATCGGCGCTGAAATACCATTGGCGGTAGCAATCCACCCGGTTTTGGGCGTACTGCTCTGCCGCCGTCTGATTCAGCGACGACTCCGGCCGGAAATAGCAGACGCGCAGCGGAATCCCCCGGTGCTTGAAGCCATGCCGCAGCACCGCCACCAGCCCCTCCATCTCGCAGGCGTTTTGGAAAGCGTCGCAGAACTTTCGCACCGTGTCCATCTGGTTGGCCTTCTCGAACCGCGCCCACGCCTTCGGCTGCGTCTCCTTGACGAAGCCGATGAACGTATCGACATACAGCCCCAGCGTCGCGTCGTAAACGTCCGCGCCCTTCGTATAGCCGCCCGCCGGGGACAAAAGCGCCGCCTCGATGTCGGACTCAAACCGCTTCTCGTTTGTCGCGTCAATGCCCATCGTGATTGCTTCCTTTCAAAAAAAGGCAGGGAAAACTCCCTGCCTTGACTTATTCCTCTTTTTTCAGACGTTCGTCGGCGATACGATATACTTCGTTATCAGCGCGAACACTGATGACAATAATCTGCATCCCGCGCTCTGTCCGCCGCAAACGATATACGATGCGGATTCCCAGGCGCAAGAGCTTGATTTTCAAGCAACCCGTGAGATTCAGGCCGCTTTTGTTCCCCAGCGGGTTCCCATAGCCGCCCTCGGACGCCGGAAGCGGATTCATGCTGACTTTTTTCATGGCGCGGAGAACTTCTTTTCGCTGGCTTTTATCCAAGGCCCGAAGATCGGATTTCACAGCGTCATTCGTGATGATTTTCCACGGAGCGGCGTTCATTCGATTTCCACGTCCTCCCAGCCTTTCAAATCATCCTCCGTGAAGCCAAACTCTTCTAACAGCGCGTCAAAACCAATCTCTTTTCCCATGGGTTTTGAAAGGCGCTCCGCAGCGATTTGTTCCGCGCGGATATCCGAAATAAGGTCAATGATTTTTTCATAATCTTCAGCCGTTTGGACGACAAAAGCCGGCCGGTCTTTGTCAACAATGACTCTTCTCCCGCTTCTTTGAATATCGGCAAATATTTTTCCCGCCGTTTCTCCGAACGCAGCCAACGGCAGAGCGTCTTTCATCATAGCGGCTTGCATATATAACACTCCTTCCCGGAACAGGTGTTATGTCTCATGCTCATCGTAATCTCCCTGCCGGTTTCCGTCCGTATTATTCCGCGGCTGCGTCTGTCCGCACAGCCTGTTTCAATGGAATGGAACTCACATAGCTTTTCCGCCGTCCCCGCGTCCCCGTTTCCGGTTTCGCCGGGAAAACGGCCGCATACTTGTCATACTCCGCCTCCGGGATGTTCAGTGCGTCCATGGCCTGGCGAAGTGTCAGACGCATAGAGCTCATCAGATTGCGAAGGGAGTTCACGCGCTCCGTTTCCATGCCCTGAAAATATGTGGCCCGCCGGGAACCGCCGCGTGTGCCCGGATGAGAAAGGACAAGGGAAAGGATTTTTAGCTGCTCGTCTGTCAGCGCCGGGCAATCGTCATCGGGGCAGACCGGGCGGGCGTCTGCCTCTTCCAGCTCCCGCAGTTGCTCTGCCGTCAACTCCATCGGACGGCTTAAATCCATTTCAACCGTTTTCATTGCCACATTACTCACCCCGTTCCTTCTCTTGTCATTGTAATACGCCCGTTGCGCCTGTGTCAATGGCTATATCATCTCGCGCCCCACGCAGCCGGTGGCGGGAATTTCTTCTGCTTTGGCTTCTCCCGAAAATCCGTCGAAGCGTTCGGCAACGGAAGGATAGGATCGCGGCACCTCCTTCTTCCCCGTTACATACTCATAAATCAACGACTTCTTGCAGCTCTGCAT
Organism: Schwartzia sp. (in: firmicutes); assembly: GCA_017444395.1. Lineage (GTDB taxonomy): Bacteria > Bacillota > Negativicutes > Selenomonadales > Selenomonadaceae > RGIG3544. The sequence continues at coordinate 46,948 of JAFSWT010000039.1, forward strand.
TTCGGTGACGAGCTGCTCTTTTTTGGCGATCAGCCGGTCGATGGCAGCGGTTTTGGCGTCGAGGTAGTCAACAATTTCAAGCTGTTCTTTAATCTGCGGTAAAAAATGAAAAATACTCGAAACAGAATGAACACTTGTGTGTGTCAAGGCAGTTCCGATTTTGGTGAGGTTAAACTGTGTTTTACCAATGTCTGAATTAAAACTATAACACATGAATCTTGGGATAATAATTTCATTGCAAGTTACGATAATCATAGATACAACATTTGCGCCATCATAATCTGATGGAACCACACAAGAAGTACCGATACTACCATCTCGGACTATCAGTAAATCATCTGTATGAACGATTGACTTAGCCAATAATCTGTTTGTTTCTTCGTCTATGTACACCATTGGTTCAGGCTGAATGGTGTACTCTTTAACATTGATTCCTCTCAGGAAAGGCACCGTCCCATTCTCATTAAAGTAGTCTGCTGGCTTTACAACTACGCCTACGACAATTCTTCTTGATAGGGATTTGGTTTTTTGTATTTCCCACTCTTCCGGTATCTCCCCAATCCAATCAATCCCGCTGTCCTTCATCTTGCGGCCGGGGCGGATGCCTTTGGTGACGGCTTCGGTGATGATGGCCTGTTTCAGCTTCTTGTATTCGTCAATGGAG
>JAFSWT010000040.1 GCA_017444395.1 Schwartzia sp. (in: firmicutes)
GTGGTTCCACCTGTTCCCATTCCGAACACAGCAGTTAAGCACGCACAGGCCGATGGTACTTGGCTGGAAACGGCCCGGGAGAGTAGGTTGCTGCCGGTTAGAAAAAAAGAGACGTCCATCTCGGGCGTCTCTTTTTGTTTGCGCTTTTTCGATTATATCGAGGATTGTCGGGGTGGCGCTTTTTCCGGGCATGGTCTCAATGGGTGTGGGCGGCGAGAATGTCGCGGAGGGCGTGGGAGCTGGAGGTATGGGAACGGACGACCTTCACGTTCTTGCGACGGGCTTCGATGAGGGCGCTCTGGACCATCTTGTGGCTTACGGTGTGGGTGAAGAGCACCATCATGTCCGGGGTGCCGACCTTTTCTCGGAAGCCTTTGGGTACCTGGGTGAAGACTTTGGCCCGGCAGTCATATTCCGCGCAGAGGTCCTTGTATTGTCGTACCATGCAGTCGTTGCCGCCGACGATCACTATGCTCATAATGAAAGACTCCTTTCCTTAAGTCGCCGGGCCCTGCCGGAGACAGATGGATTCTATTTGAGAGTTATTATCGAATGAGTTTATAATACCATCGCTTTGCCGCATTGTCAAGAATAATTCTCATTATATATCCCGTTTGATGGTTTACGACGCTAAAAAGCCGCGACACTTTATCGGTGTCGCGGCTTTTTGACGGTTTTGGCAGGAGGCTTTTCGTCTGGTCGGGAGCGGGTTATAGGCGCCGTCCGGCAGTGCGCCGTGCCCACAGGGCGCCCAGTACCGTGTAAAGGCCGATGATGGCCAGGAAGATGAAAGGGACCACCGCCGGAGGCAGTTTCAGTGCCGCGATGCCGTAGATACGCCGCATCAGCAGGCGGTTCCCGATCTGATAGAGCAGCGAGGCGTAAGCGCCGGCAGCCGCGATGAGGATGGCCGCTGCCCGGCAGCCGATGCGGTAAACCGGGGAGGCGGCGTCTATCCGGCACCAGCGGACGAAGCGTCCCCACAGAGCCGGCCAGTGAAAGCCGAGATGAAGCCCGGTGAGGAGCAGCATGCCGTAGGAAAAAGCGATATGGACGCGGCGTACGGGAATGCTTCGCTCCCATCCCGGACCGAGGATACCGTGGAAAAGATTGCGGGCGATGACGAGTCCGGTCAGGGTGGCTACCAGGAAGGACACCAGTAGCGCGATGTCCACGAGGTCAGGGAGGCGGCGCCAGTTCCTGCTTTGCAGGGAAGAAAACCAGCCGCGGTTCCAGCGGAGGTGCAGAAATAATAAAATCGGCAGGACGAGGCCCAGCGCCTCATGCAGCCATTTCGGGAAGACCCGGAAACTCATCAGTACTATCAAAAGCACCAGCATGATTGTATCCAGGACGATTCGTTTCATACCGCGCCTCCTCTCATGCTCGTCAAGCTTCGCTTGGAATCACTAAGTGCATTATATCACATTTCACCGGGAGGTGTCTCAGGCCTGGGCTTCCGGTCACAAAAAACGCACCCGGTTTTTGCGGGTGCGTTTTTTCGTAGCGTTATGCAAAATAGCGATCGCGTTCAGGCGATCCGCTGGCCGGCCTCGGCCGCTTCCAGTTGCGCGGTGAGGACACGGAGATCCGCCTCTTTGTCGCGAACTTTCGTCGCCAGCTTTTTTTTCTCCGGGTCGCCGTCGGCGCGGCTGGCCCACTTGGCGCGGTAGTGGTCGAGGCTCCGGGTCTTCTGCCCAATGGTCTCCCGCAGTTTCAGATAGCTCTCCACCTCCGGCGCGGCCTTCAGATACTGCTCGCTGACATAGGTGAGCAGGCTCTTCGCCATCCGCAGGTCTTCCAGGACCGCGGCCTGCTCCACGATATCGAGACTGCCGCTCTTTTCCTCCACGCGCCGCACCATATCCACCACCCCGGCCAGTGCTGACCGGAAATCGCCGCCATAGGCCGCCTCGATGGTCTCGGTGCGCTGCTGTGCCGCCTGGCGCGGTTTTATCCGGGCGATTGCCATTGTCATCACGATCCTTTCCGTTTTCTTACTTCAACTATACCACGTAGGGTATAAAAATGCAAGATGTTTATAAAAAATTCATACATGAAAAAAATAATCAACCTCGCATCGCCCCGGGTGATTTCCCCAAAACCCTCGTTTAACGGGCATTTCCGCAAAAAAGGACGCCGTTCCGGCAGGGAACAGCGTCCTATTATTGGTTCCGTATGAAATCAGGCGGCGCTGGCCGCGTTTGTTTCCGCTGCTGTCCGCTTTGGCGGGAGCAGGGGGCGGAGATCGGCCTCCGTCAGCGCGTCATCCAGCGCTTCCAGCAGCTTCGGGCCGGCTTCGTAGGAGGGATGATAGCTGTTGACATCAAAACCGCCGGCTGTCTTTTTGATCAGGCGGTCCGTAGCGGCGTCATAGGCAAACAGCGTCAGACGGGTTGAGGTCTCGATGACGGTCTCGCCTTCCCAGTTGATATAGCGGTACTCGTAGAAACTGGTGACCTCGACGGCGACCGTGAGGTCAGCGCCCAGCTTTGCCGCCAGGGGCTGCATGGCATCCCGGAGCCGCGCCTTGGCGCCGCGCTCTTTCATCTCCACCTTCAGCGCCGCCCAGCTATCGTCCTCCGGCAGATACTCCGCCCAGTGCATGGTGTTGTTCAGCGGGATATGGAGTTCCTGCTCCAGTCGCAACATGAGTTCCGTCGCTGTCTGGTTGTCCAGCCAGCCGCCGGTGGCGTCAATCACCGGCACCAGCGCAATCCGGAAGGGGCGCGGCCCCGGCTCCGGCGGCATGATTTCCGCCGCGCGCGCCACGCCGCTTCCTGCCGCGGTCAGCCAAAGGACGAACGCCAGTATCCCCAGCCATCGGGCCGGACCGCCGGCGGCACTACTCCTCTTCATGGGCGTGGTGACCGTGGAAGTTATGGACCTTGCCGGTGGCGCAGGGGGCCAGATCCATGAGGTCGGCGATCTCGATATCACCTTTGGTATTAGCCATGATGACATCGCGAATCTTGAACTCCGCCATGACCTGGCAGCAGGCGCCGCAGGGAATGCAGGGCTCGGCGGTATCCGCCACCACGGCGATGGCGTCGAACTCCCGCTTGCTGTCAGCAATGGCTTTAAAGATGGCCACCCGCTCGGCGCAACAGGACAACCCGTAGGAAGCGTTTTCCACGCTGCAACCGCCGTAGAGCGTTCCGTCACTGGTCAGGACACAGGCCCCTACCGGGCGGCCCGAGTAAGGCGCGTGGGCCTTTTGCATGGAATCCCGCGCCATCCGTACCATGGCGTCGATGATGCTTTCGTTGATCATAGTCGTCTCTCCCATCTATGGTTCTCACAGGGCGGTTTTCAGCCCTGCACTTCGACATGGACAATGCCCCGCAGGGTGCGGATCGTGTCGATGACCGTCGCCCGGTCCACCGTCTGCTGGCACTCGAGATCCAGCTCCACCGTAACCGCGCCCTTCTCCCGCCTGGCATCCGGCTCGGTCTTCATGCGGATGCCCCGGATTTTCAGGTGAAGGACCTCCAGCAGCGAACTGATGCGGCTGACCTGCCCCGGATGCTCCACCATGTCGATGACCAGCGTGAAATAGTTCTCTTTCAACAGCCAACGGTCCAGCCGGGACATCACCACCAGCGTGATATAGACCATCGCCGTCGTCGCGATGGCCCAGAGGTAATACCCGCCGCCCGCCGCCAGCCCCACGCCGGCCACTACCCAGAGGCAGGCCGCTGTGGTGAGGCCGATGACATTCAGCCCCTCCTTCATGATAGCGCCGGCGCCGAGAAAACCGATGCCGCTGACCACCTGCGCCGCCAGCCGGGCCGGGTCGGCGTTCGTCTGCCCCGCCACGCTCCCGTAAAGCGCCTGGGAAAGCAGCATGATGAGGCAGGAGCCGAGGCACACCAATACATTCGTCCGCAGCCCCGCCGACTTGTGGTTCGCCTGCCGCTCAAAGCCGATGATACCGCCCAGCAGGCAGGAAAGGGCCAGGCGAAAAATCGATTCCAAATCCGGGCTCATCGCCCCCGCCTCCCTCTCCGTCTCCCGGCCGGTCTCCCTCTATCATACTGACTTCGCCGCCAAAATGCAAGGGAAAATACGAATCTCCGCCGGGAAATTTGCCCCGGGCCGTCCGTGATCGGACCAAATCCGCCCCCGGGCAAAAAAACGGTGCTATAGTGAAACTGCGCCCGGGGATTGCCGGTGGAAAAGAAAAACACCGCCGCCGGGAAGGGAATCCCCGGCGACGGCGCGATGGGAAGTATCATATATTGTCCCCGTGACGCTGGCGAAAGAAACGCCGGCCAATGGACAATCCGCCGCCATCAATCCTCCGGCGGCGGCCCCTCGCAGAATCTCCCCTCGCTCTCCAAAACCGCCCCGACCGCCGCCTGTCCCCGCTCGTCCAGCGCCCGGTACTTCCGCACCAACGCCCGCTCCGCCTCCGTCAGGGAAAGTGCCGCCTCGGCCGGCGGCACCTCCGGCAGGATCAGGTCCTTTCGCTGCGCGTGAAAAAACGCGCAAATCCGGTCAATCTTATCCATGCGCGGCACCTTGCGCCCCGAAACCCAGGAAGTGACTGTGTTATCGTTGACACCCACAAAAGCCGCCAACTCCTTTTTCTGCCGCCCGCTCTCAGCGAACAGCCGGTTATCGTTGACACCCACAAAAGCCGCCAACTCCTTTTTCTGCCGCCCGCTCTCAGCGAACAGCCGGTTCAGGTTGCGACGGAATATATCACGCAGTTTCGCTTCGTCTATCATTGGCTTCATCCCCTTGAAGAAATGATACCTTAGAATTTGATTGGAAACAAGCCGTAAAGCCTTAAAATAAAATTATAATAAAGGTTTATGTGTTGAATATGTCTTTAAGCAATGTTATACTAACTATAAAAGGAGGAACCCCCATGCAGAAGATTTCGCTCAAAGAAGCCCGTCTCCATGCCGGTTTGACACAAGAAGAAGTCGCCCGGCAGATTCACCGGGGCAGGCAGACCATCGAAGCGTGGGAAAGCGGGAAACGTGTCATCGACGCGGTGAGTTTCCTGCTTCTTTGCCGGATATATCAGATTGACATCGACAATATTTTTTTGCCCTGCGAATATGTCTGATAGGCAGATTTTCTCAGGCGGATATTTCCTCCGCCAACAACAGACTATCCGTCCGGCATTATTCGGTTTATGGCAGTGATGACGAACTGGAGATGATGCAATCAAGCAATGACATACGGAAACAGAATGGCGATACTACTTTCCTTTGCTACTTTGGCATTGAATGCGCCGACGGCCAGCGCGATGACATTGGCAGACTTGCAGGGAGATTATCGCGTAGTGGATGTACAGGGTTATTCAACAATGTATGGAAGCGCCAAAGGATCTGTCATTGCATTCTCGATTGAAAATGAGGATTTCATTGGAAAAATCAAAAAGAAGGGGCAGACATGCAGTTCCGATGTAGGTGAAGCAGTTGTATATAATGTTTTTATTGACAGAGGGTTGGTCAATTGCAATATAACGCCGTGCGCTGGGTATGGAGCTGATTGCATAATGGTGGTGTATAACAATGGAGAAACACTTCGACTTGTTGACAAGAATGATTACGACAACGGACAAGCTAATCAATATATTTGGGAACTGCGTAGAATATAAGATTGTGTAAATGATTTTGGGCGCGGCATACGCCGCGCCCAAATCTGAATGGCGATAAGTGCACCTTGTCTCTAGCTTGCAACAATCCTCAAAAGACCACGCCGCCCCAACAAGAAAGCCATGCCGGAATCAATGCCCGGCATGGCTTTTTCGCATATAGGTACCATGGGGATAAGCTGGCGGAACTCGTCTGCCGCAGATACTGTTTCACGCGAGGTATCGGCGGGCAAAAAACGTCTTGACATCTTTCCCTTTCACTTCCACAACAGGATGGCTCAGCTTGACCTTTTTCCCCGGGAAGGCGCCGGCCTTCTCAAAAGCGTCCGCCAGTTGCTCCGCGTTGTCAGCACTTATGGTGTGAATGGTTTTCAAAAAGCTCTTGGTTGCCATGCGTATCCCTCCTTTGACGCCAACGGTTTTCATTGCCATTCTAGCCGTTTTCCGGGCGGTTTGTCAATGCGAGGGTTATTGCAAACGCCTCTTTTCCCGGGTGGCGCCCTTAGGGACGGACTTTAGCAGTCCTTCCCGCCCTCGGAGTATCATTCCCCGGATGATTTCCACATAAAAAGCGGGACTTTTGGCGGCCGGGATCTCAATCCAAATCCTCGAAGATTTCCCGGACGTCGATGATCAGGTCATCGTAGAGGGACACTTTCAGGCGGAGTTTCGCGGCAGCTTTTTCGTCCTCGCTGGCATCCGGCGGCGCGACCTTGAAAACGCCGGACAGTTTGTATTTCCCGTTTTCCAGGATATAGACCTCTACAGCCTTGTCGTCGGGACGGACAATCCAGTATTCCCTGACGCCTGCAGCTTCATAGGCATCTTTTTTTATACCCCTGTCCCGGGCTTCCGTGGAAAGGGAGAGGACTTCCACGACGAGATCCGGCGCGCCCAATACGCCTTTCGTCCGATGGATTTTCTTCGGATCGCAAACGATAGAAACATCGGGTTTCAGTTTGAATTCCTCCGACAGACGGACTTCCATGCCGTCAGGGAAAGCCTGGCAACGCTTTCCGTGGAGGTACCTAAGGAAGATAAAGTGTATCTTCCCGGCAATCTTGATATGGTCCACAGTTGGCATCGCTGCCGCCAGCAAGACTTCCTTTCCCTGAATCGTTTCATAGATTTCTTCGGATTCATCGATAACCTCCATGACCGCAGCCGTTTTCGCCATCCGTATCGCCTCCTTTGTCAAGCAAGAGTGGCTATCCCTTTTTCATATACAGGATAATGGATATGTTTTGGTTTGTCAATTCTGCCGACATGGCAAACCTGTAATCCCTGTTTTTCAACAGAAAAAACCTTGCTGACTGTGGATAATGTGGAAAAAAAGGTGAATAACTCTAAGATTTGCGGGTTCAAATTTGTCAACCGCTAGATTTAGTTTCAGTGGACATCCGTTTTCCACAAGAAATGTGTATAAGGGCGTCAGCCTTTGTCCCAGGCGGTGTAGGGGCAGCGGGCGAGGTTTGAGTTGTAGTAGCGGGCGTCGTCCGAGACCTCCGCTCCCAGCCAGGCGGGACGGGAAAAGGGCTCGTCCTCCCGGGACAGCTCGATTTCCGCGACAATCAGGCCTTCGTTCGCGCCCCGGAAGAGGTCGATTTCCCAGGTATGACCGTCCAGTTCCTCGAAATAGCGTGTTTTCTCGATGAGGGGCGGCTCGCAGAAAGCCAGCAGCGCGTCGGCGTCCGCTGCCGGAATCTCGTACTCGAACTCCGCCCGGGTGATGCCCTCGGTGCGCCCCTTCAGCGTCAGGAAGGCCCGCTCGTCCTGCCGCCGCACCCGGACCAGCAGAGGCCCGCTTCCCGGCAGATACCCCTGCCGGACTTCAACGCCCCGGCCTTTCGGCTGCCAGCTTTCCTTCACCAGAAATTTCCGCTCGATTTCCAACGCCATAGTGTCCGCCTCCTGTGGATTCTTGTGATGCTCGTTATATTGTAGCGCATTCCGTCGCCGGAGGAAATCCCCTTCCCGCTTCTTTTCAGCATTTCTTTTTATAGTTTAATGGGGTGTCGCGGTCCCCTTGTTTTTGACCGCGGCGGTCCGGTTCGCCTAGTTTTTACTGTGAGAGGGTATTCGATTGAAACGGAAAGCGAAGAAGAACACCATCCCGTCCCGCGCGCGAAAAAAACAGAAGGAAAGCCATTTCTGGCTCTGGATGGGCGCTGCCATCGTCTGTATGGTGGTAGTCGCCGCCGGGGCTTATTTCGCGTCCGCCAGCCTGTTTGACAAGCCCCGGGCGGAGCGGCGCCGGTTGTTCGATACCCTTTCGGAAAGCCGTCCCAGCGAGCCGATGCTCGTGGCCCACGATAAGGCCACGGTGATGATCATGGGCGTGGATGAGCGTGACGATGACGTGGGCCGTTCCGACACGCTGATGCTGGCCTTCATCGACCCGCAGAAGAAGCAGGCGTCGCTGCTTTCCATCCCGCGTGATACGAGAGTTCGCTACCGCAGCGGCAGCTACGAGAAAATCAACTCCGCCTATTCCATTGGCGGCTGGAAGCTCACCCGGGACATCGTGGAGGAGCTTCTCGACACGCCGGTGGACCACTACGTTCTCATCAACACCCGCTCCTTCCCCCGCATCATCGATGCCATCGGCGGCGTCGATCTCGATGTGGAGAAGCGCATGGAGTACGTGGATGAGTGGGACGACTCGCTGCCCGGCGGCCTGGTTATCGACCTTTATCCCGGCATGCAGCATCTGGATGGCGTCACCGCCATGAGCTATGTGCGCTACCGCGACGAGGACGGCGACATTGGCCGCATCGCCCGGCAGCAGAAATTCATGAAGGCCGTGGCGGAAAAAGTGACGTCGCCGGCCATCATCCCCCAGCTCCCCCGGGTGCTCAACGAGTGCCGCAATGCTGTGGAGACCGACCTTTCGCTGCGTCAGCTTCTGGAGCTGGCCGGCTCTCTGAAGGAAGCCCAGGCCAACGGTCTCCAGTCCGATATGCTGGTGGGCCGGCCCCTCTATATTGATGGTATCAGCTACTGGATTCCCGACCTCACCGAGACCCGCACCCGTCTGGCTTCGGTGCTGGGCATTTCCCTGAGTAGCGAAGCCATTTCCGAGATGCGGCGGGACGCGCTGGAGTATGAGAACTCCATTCCCGATGATGCCACCGATGTCCCCGAGGACGATACCAGCGTTGGCCGCTCTTCGGACAAGATCGAGAGCGGGCGGGTCCGTCCTTCCACCTATCCCGGCTATCTGCCGCCCAGCCCCAGCCGGCCCGGCAGTCTGGAACGTGAGGACAGCGGCCGCACCGGGCGGGTATCGCCGCGGGTGCCGCCGCTGGACGGTGACGGTCGCCGCACCACCGAGGAGGACGACGAACGCGAGGAACGCTCCGGCGTTGTGACGCCCCGCGGCGAAACGGAGCCCGGCGGCGAAGTCCCGGAGCGTAACGACCGCCCCTTGCTCCCGCATGACACCGTCGGCACATCCCCGAGCCAGCGTGTTCCCGTCCCCTCGGACCTCGGCGGTGACAGCGGTATCGCCCGTCCCACCCGGCCCAGCGCCCCGACGCCCCCCACGCCGCCCAGTGTGAACAGCCCCACCGGCGGCAAGGGACAATGAATCAAGGAAGTTTTCGGGAAACGAAATAGCAAAAAAAGCGGACACCGCCCGGTGAGGCAGCGTCCGCGTTTTGTTTTTACGGCGGAAGATCGCGCTTAAACTTAGTCTGATAAGAAATGCCATCCCCGGCAGTATGTGCAGATTTTGCACATACTGCCGCTTTTAACAATTCTCATTCAACGGTCCCCCTTGACAGTTTAGACGATTTCCTCTATTGTAACCTCAAACCCTGACGATAAAGGAGGCACGGTTATGCTGACGGAGGAAGCGAAACGGCTGATGGCACAAGGGCGGCTCACGTTGCGCGAAGAAGAGGGGAACGGTGTCCGGCTGCTCCATCATCCCGAGGCGCATTGCGGCGGGAAAATCACCGTCCGTATCGGGCGGGACGCGGCGCAGGACGAGGTAATCAACGGGGCGGCCCGCCGGATCGCCGAAGTGGACGATGTTTTCCGGGGGAAACTGAGCCCGCGCCTGGAAAAGGTGATGATGGCGATGTTGCATGTTTCCGTTGCCGATGTGGACCGGATGACCGGCGGAGAAATCGATACGCTTTACGAATGGGCGAGTGACTGCGAAACCGATCTGGCCCTGGCAGCCTGCGGGGAAACGGAAACCGGCGCCTCGCCGGAAGCGGAGGACGCGGCGCATATCGCCGATTGGCTGCGGTACCGGTTGGACCACCTTTACGATTAAACGAGGCAAAGCAGAATTCCGCGAGGCCCGGAAAACAAAAAGCGGACCCCGCCCAAAAGAGGCAGCGTCCGCTTTTTGTTTTTTGTTGGCGTGTATGCGTCTTGTCTCAGAAATCCTTGTATTTCTCGCCGTAGCCGTATTTTTCGATGATGTAGTCGAGGTCCTTGTCGCCGCGGCCGCTGAGGTTTACGAGGATGGAGCCGGTGCCCATCTCCCTGGCGCGGCGCATGGCGTAGGCCAGGGCATGGGAGCTTTCGAGGGCCGGGATGATGCCTTCGTAGCGGGAAAGCTTGAAGAAAGCGTCCACCGCTTCCTCGTCGCTGGCGACATCGTATTTCACGCGGCCGCAATCGTGCAGGAAGGCGTGCTCGGGGCCGACGGAGGGATAGTCGAGGCCGCTGGCGATGGAGTACACCGGCGCGGGATCGCCTTTATCGTTTTTCAGCATGATGCTGTTGAAGCCGTGCATGACGCCCTCGGAGCCATAGCTCATGGAGGCGGCGTGGTCGCCCATGGTCTTGCCGCGGCCCAGCGGCTCGACGCCGACGATTTCCACCGGGTCGTTGAGGAAGGGCAGGAACATGCCGATGGAGTTCGATCCACCGCCGACGCAGGCAGTCACGACGTCGGGCAGGAAGCCCATCATGTCCCGGAACTGCTCCCGGGCCTCGGCGCCCACCACCATCTGGAAGTCGCGCACCATCATCGGGAAGGGATGCGGGCCCACGGCGGAGCCGATGCAGTAGATGGTGTCCTTGTAGTTCTCGAGGTAGTCCTGGAAGGCCGCGTCCACCGCTTCCTTCAGCGTCTTGAGGCCGGCGGTGACGGGGACGACCTCGGCGCCGAGGACTCGCATGCGGGCGACGTTCGGGGCCTGCTTCGCGATGTCGACCTCGCCCATGTAGATGTCGCATTCCATGCCGAAATAGGCGGCGGCCGTGGCCAGGGCGACGCCATGCTGTCCGGCGCCTGTCTCGGCGATGAGCTTCTTCTTGCCCATATACTTGGCGAGCAGGCCTTCGCCCATGCAGTGGTTCAGCTTATGCGCGCCGGTATGGTTCAGATCCTCGCGCTTGAGATAGATCTGCGTGCGCCCCAGGAGGTTGGAAAGATTCTGGCAGTGATAGACCGGCGTGGGGCGGCCCTGGAAATCCCTGCGGATGCGCCGCAGCTCGGCGATGAACTGCGCCGACTGAGCGATGGTATTATAGGCTTCGGCGTATTCGTTGAAGGCCCTGATCAATTCCGGGTCTTCCAGGTAGTTGCCGCCGTATTTTCCAAAGTAGCCGTCGCCGGTGGGGTA
>JAFSWT010000041.1 GCA_017444395.1 Schwartzia sp. (in: firmicutes)
CGGGCATCGGTGCCGGCTCCAAGATCGGCGTCCTGTTCAAGGGCGGCAACGCCATGGAAATGCTGAAAAACGTGGCGGCGGTTGTCATGGACAAGACCGGCACCGTCACCAAGGGCAACTTTGTCGTGCAGCAGATCCTCCCCGCCGGCGGCGCCAGCGAAAACGAGATCCTGCAGGCGACAGCCGGGGCGGAACAGGTTTCCACCCATCCGATCGCGGTCAGCATCGTGAGCGCGGCCAAAGAACGGAACCTGGCCCTCGAGCGTCCGGAACGGTTTGAGGAAATCGCCGGCGCCGGCCTGGTGGCCTATTTCGGGAACGATGTGCTGCTGGTGGGCAACCCCCGCCTGATGGACCGCTTCAAAGTCGATTACACCGCCTATCAGCCGGCGGATTACGGCAGCGAGGTGCTGGTGGCGAAGAACGGCACCTTCCTGGGCAGCCTGCGCATCAACGACACCCTGAAGGACGACGCCAAGCAGGCCGTGGCCGACATCACCAAGCTGGGCTTGGCGACGGTCATGCTCACCGGCGACGCCCGGAAGGAAGCGAACGCCGTGGCGGCGGAAGCCGGCATCTCCGAAGTGCGGGCCGAGCTCCTGCCGCAGGACAAGCTGAAAGAAATGAACGACCTGCGCAACAAATACGGCGGCGTCATGTTCGTCGGTGACGGCATTAACGACGCGCCGGTGCTGGCCGGTGCCGATGTGGGCGCGGCCATGGGCAGCGGCGCTGACGCGGCCATTGAAGCGGCGGATGTCGTCTTCATGAATTCCGAGATGAGCGCCATACCGAAGGCCATCGCCATCTCCCGGGCGGTCAACAGCGTGGCCTGGCAGAACGTGGTCTTCGCCCTGGTGGTCAAAGTCATCATCATGGTCGCCGGCCTCTTCGGCTACGCCTCCATGTGGGCAGCGGTCTTCGCCGACACCGGCGTCTCCGTGCTCTGCGTGCTGAACGCCTGCCGCGTGCTGTACAGGAAGTTCTGATACTGCAAGCAATAAGCTGACAAAAAAATCCCGCAGGTTTGGTATCCCGGCTTTACCGGAGATAGCAGACCTGCGGGTTTTTCATTTTATACTGAAGTAACCCCCATCATTTCACCCTTATTTTCGTTCTCTCCTTTCAACGCCGTAACGTTCTCTCGTCAATATTTCTCCACCTTGTCCGCTTTCGGGCGGTGGGATTCGTCGTAGTCGATATGATGGTCGCCGTCGTGGGCGGCGAGAAGATTGCCGTAAAGGGCTTTCCATTCCGCGAGGGTGCGTTCCGCATTTTCACGCAGCGTCTTCGCGAATTCCTCCGGCGACTGCCCGGAAGCGTCCGCGACCAGCGCCATCGAGCGCTTTTCCGCCTGATGTGCGGCCTTCGCCACCTCGGGGTGCAATGCGCTGTAATAGCCCCGTGTGAGCATCGTTACCTGCTGTGAGATCCACCATGCCTTATCCAGGTCGAATTTCCCCCGGTCGGCTCTACTGTAAGCGTCGGGCAACGGCGCGACGGCCAGCGGAATATAGACGCTCTCCGCCGGCGCGTTCATCGAGAGCCACATCATCGGAGCGGGGCTGTTTTCGCTGGACTGCGCAATCCAGGTATAGGCGATATGGCGCCCCGTGATGGTACGCTCCCATTTGCTGTCGCCGTAGCGGTAAGGCGAGGCGAAAAGCCCCGCGCCGGCATCCCTGGTCCTGTCAAAATCCGTCCCCTCGTAGGCGTCGCGGTGAAGCTCCATGATTTCTTCCAACGTCAGCGGATGGTCGGGACGAACCGAAAACGGGTACGCGTCTGTGTCCCAGCCCCGCACTTTTGCCGGGAGCCTCGCGGACGGTGCGACAAGGCTCAATGCGCGCCAAACGCGGCGCAAACAAAAATACGGGTGGAAATCCTCGGCGGCTTTCATCGAAAGCACCCAGTCGAGGTTACCGTTTTTGTCATACGCCGCCCATCCGGCCTCTTTCAGCATGTCCGGCAAGCGCGGATTGAACATCTGGCTGTCATCGTGTTCCCGGATGGCCCGGATGCGGAACTGGTTCGCCGCGACAAAAAACTCCCCGTCCGGCACGCGTTGGGCAATCCAAAATCCGCCCTTGCCCGACGGCGTCGGCTGCATTTCCAGCACCCAGCCCTCGTCCTTGTCGGCGACGAGCAGCGTCTCGCCCGTACCCCATAGCCCGTATTCGTCAATCAGGCTTCCCATCAAACGAACAGCTTCTCGCGCGGTGCGGCAGCGCTCCAGGGCGACGCGGCCCAGCTCCGACGCGTAGAAAATGCCGTGCCCTTCCTTCGGCTCCAGGTATTCCAGCCGGAGGGAATTATTCGTGCATTCGCCGAGCATCAGGCCGTGCTCGTTCATCACGCCGTAGTCGCTGTCGATATAAGCATAGGTGTGGGCAACCTCCGGGATTTCGCCGAGAGGCTTCGTCTTCTCTTTGCCGGGATAGTCGTAGGCGTCGGCGCGTTCCGGCGCGACGAGGCGAGGATTGCCGTAGCAGGCGTATTCCGGCAGATTATCCCACGCGATGGCGGCGGGATAGACCTTCCGCCTGCTTTCGGGCGCGTGGTCCTTTGCGGGGACATAGACGATGCTCGGGTCGCTTTCAAAAGCGTCGTTGGAATGGGTGACATAGGCGTTGCCGTCTGCGGACGCGCCCTTCGTCACAATCGCCGTCGTGCAGGCCTCGGCCAAAGCCCCCGGCAAAGCCAAACTGCCGGCAAGCAGCGCCCCGCATATTGCGACAATCCGCTTCGCCTTTTTGGCCGATGGGAAAAAATGATTCTCCTTGTTCATGGACATTCCTCCTGTAAGCTGATTCCGGCTCTACAGTTGTGCGGCAATGGCATTTCTGTCATCCGGGGAAACATCCAACGCTTCCATCGCCTCGTTGGCCGACCAGCCTTTCTTTTGCATCAGGGAACGTATACTTTTGAGTGTGCTCTCCATACGCCCTTTCTCCAATCCTTTCTCCATACCTTGCTGCATGCCTTGCTGCATGCCTTGCTGTATGCCTTGCTCCAAGCCTTCATTTCGGATCGTTTTTGCCTCGTACTCCAAAATCTTCCCGCCCATGACAGATTTCACTCCTTCCCGTACCTTTGCGTACTTTTCCGCAATATGCTCCAATACCCGGTTCGCCATGTCCAGGATGGCGCGCCGCGTAAACTCCTCGATTTCTCCTGCTTCCTGCAGTTTTTCCAGCTTTTCCTGTATGACCGCGTATTCCCTTCGCAGAGCCTCCATTTTCTCATTGTCCTGCTCGTATTCCGCGAATCGGCTCTCATGGGCGAAGATGTAAAACGGAATCAGGAAATACAGTTTTTTTCCGAATATCTCCGTAACACCATATTGCTGCACTTTCATTACGGGGATGTTGTAGGAGATTTCCCCGCCCGGCGTTATCATGTGGACGGTCATTGTGTCCGGCGTTTTGTTGTTGTGCCGGAGGAAAAGCACCGCCGAGTGCGGGAATGTGACCGTGAGACCGTTTTCCGCTATCTCCCCGTCATCGAGCGCAATCTGCGCGTCGTATTCAAACAGGCGGATCAGCATGCTGCTGTCTGGCGTGGATTGGCATTCGCAATGAAATTTTGGTTATTCGCTGTTTACTGGGGAACCCTTCTACATCTTGTGGTCGCCACTTCGGAATCTCAGTGAAGACTATGCGCTCGCTCCGGCGAATGGATTCTCGCCAAGGACAGCATCAAAATCCAGTTTGCCGCAAGCAAG
>JAFSWT010000042.1 GCA_017444395.1 Schwartzia sp. (in: firmicutes)
GCGAAGCCACCACGCCAGCGAGACATTGAAGGGCTGGGGCATCGGCCTCGCCTACAACAACCACGGCTGGTTCGCGCGCCTCGACTACGCCCGCCGCATCGGCGGCCCAACGATTCTCAGCGACGACGCCAAAAGCCGCCAGCGGATGTGGTTTCTGGCGGGATTCAACTGGTGAGACGTTCCGTGCTAAAGACAAGGTGCCGCGACAGTTGACGGGAGAGCGGAAACGGAGTATAATAAGCATAAAGAAAAGGTGCTGCCGGTAAACGGTCAGCCCCTAAAATGGTTAGTCAGAAAATGACCGCGCATCTTTGGGGGGTGGCGGTCATTTCTGATTTTTGTGAGATAAACCCACATATAGCCTAAAGCATATACGGCGACTGTGAAGCTCGCCACCGCGAAAAAAAGCTCAATGCTCATTGGCAACCCTCCTTTCCGTCCCTGTTGGGAGTAACCCCAGAGGTTGAACGGGGCAGAGGGTATCATACTTACCCCCTGTCGGGGGCTGCACCGCTAACGCATGAGAGCCTCTAAGCGATAAATCGCCAAGAGGCTCTGCAGCCTACCGCTTGGCAAACACCTTTTCGACGTCATTATATCACACATGCTTTCGTTTTTGAACCCTTTTCATCGAAAAACCGATGTCCCGCGACAGTTGGCGGCGAAGCGAAAACAGTATCTAATAAGCATAAAGAAAGCAGTGGTGCTGCCGGTAAACGGTCAGCCCCTAAATGGTTAAGTCAGAATGACCGCGCATCTTGGGCAGAGGGCGGTCATTTCTGATTTTTGTGGGACGAACCCATCATATACGGTCAATCGGCATTGAAAAACGGGACTGTCCATGAAGTTTTGCCTTCATGCGACAGCCCCGTTTTCGTTTCTGGTGCTTGATTCAGTTTGGGCGCGAAGCCCCTCATTTCTTTTTCTTCGGCTTATTGAAGATCAGGTCGTCCAAAAGGTCGATGAGCTTGTCGATTTCGAGCTTGGAAAGCTGGCCGTTGGCGCCGAGGCTTCTGCCCTTTACCTTCATCTCGTCGTTGATGAGGGAGGAGAAGAGCACGACCGGCAGCTCGCGCAGGTCCTGATGGTCACGGATGAGCTTCAGCAGGCGGTGCCCGTCCATCTGCGGCATCTCGATATCGGTGACCACGGCCTTGACGAATTCCGGGTCCTTTTCCGCCACCGCCCGGATGTAGTTCCAGGTATCCTTGCCGTTGGTGAACTCCTTGATATTCGTATAGCCGGACTCGCGGAGGGTCTGGGCGATCAGTCCCCGCAGCAGCGGGGAATCGTCGGCGATGACGATGCGTTCCCGCGCCCGCTTCAGCTTCGTCGTATAGTCCACGTTCCGGTCAACGGCGGAGAGCTTGGCGCTGATGGCCGAGCTGACCTCGGCGATGATGCTCTCGAAGTCGATCATCAGGATCATTTTCCCGCTCAGACGAACGATGCCCAGCACCCGCTCCTGATGGCCGATTTCCGGCAGCGATTCCATGGAGTTCCAGGAAATGCGGTGGATGCGGTTCACCGAATCGACGAGGAACCCGGCGTAGAAGTTGTTGATTTCCGTCACGATGATGTTTTGCGGGTTGGGGTTGCCCACCGTGTTCAGGCAATGGGCGAGACGGACGAGGGGGATGGAGCGCCCGCGCAGGGTGAAGAGCCCCATGACCTCAGGATGCGTCTGCGGCATGGGCGTCACCGCGAACCGCTGATTGTGGATGACCTCGCGGACCTTCGCCACATTGATGCCGTAGTTCGTCTCACCGATCTTGAATTCCACGAACTCGAACTCATTTGTTCCGGATTCAAGCAGTATGCCCTGCTCTTCCTCCTTGCTTTTCTTCATGACCTCCGCCTCGCTCTTTCCGTTATTCTGGTATTTCCCAAAATTTTCTGGTATTTCCCCTTATTTTCCCCCAAATGGCGGGTTTTGTCAAGGCACACCGGCCGCTTTGTCCGGCATCGAAACACCCCGCCGGTCCGGCCATCCGCCGGCCTGCCCTCTTATGTATACAGAATATCTGCGGTTTTTTCATTGACAAGGCCGGCGCGGGCAAGTATCATATAATGCATGAAAGCGATGGCGCTACAAAACCGTTCGGAAACGGCCCGGCTGTCATTGCTTTTTTCGTGAACGCACGGGGCAACGGTACTGACGCCGTGCGGCACGGACCGGTCTCCTGCCGCTGGCGTGGCGGGCCCCGGGGTTTAGGGATTCATTTTTTGGAGGGGGATATCTCTATGGATGTATCAAAACTGCTCAACGATGTCAACAACTTCGTCTGGGGCCCCATCATGCTGGCGTTTCTCGTCGGCACGGGCGTCTTCCTGACGATCCGGCTGAAGTTCCTGCCCTGGCGGAACCTCTTTTACGCCATCAGCATGATCACACAGCGCAAGGAAAAGCACACGGGTGATATCTCGCCCTTCCAGTCGCTGATGACGGCGCTTTCCGCTACCGTCGGCACCGGCAATATCGTCGGTGTTGCCACGGCGATGGTCCTCGGCGGCCCCGGCGCGCTCGTGTGGATGTGGGTCAGCGCCCTGTTTGGCCTGTCGACGAAGTACGGCGAGTCTGTCCTGGCGGTCAAGTACCGGGTAAAGAACAGCGTCGGTGAAATGGCCGGCGGCCCGATGTACGCGATGAAGCACGGCATCGGCGGCGCTTTCGGCAGCATCCTGGCCACGCTGTTCGCGCTGTTCGCGGTCTTCTCGTCCTTCGGCATCGGCAACATGACCCAGGCGAATTCCATCGCCTCGGCCATCCAGGCGAGCTTTGGCGTCTCCACGACCGTCACCGGCATCGTCATCACGATCCTGTCGCTGCTGATCCTGGTCCGTGGCATTCAAAGCATCGGCAAGGTTTCCAGCATCGTCGTGCCCTTCATGGCGGTCTTCTACTTCATCGCGGCCGTGGTTGCCATCGGCCTGAATTTTTCCGCTGTCCCGGCGGGCATCGCCGAGATTCTCCGCATGGCCTTCTCCTTTGACGCGGTGGCCGGCGGCGTCGGCGGCTCCATCGTCGCCTCGATGCTGACGGCGATGCGCTGGGGCGTAGCCCGCGGCGTCTTCTCCAACGAGGCCGGCATGGGCTCGGCGCCGATCGCGGCGGCCGCGGCCCGCACCGACCATCCTTCACGGCAGGGCTATGTCAATATGACCGGCACCTTCTTCGATACCATGATCATCTGCATGCTGACGGGTCTTGTTATCGCCTCCTCGGGGGCGCTGGGCCAGATTGACCCGGCAACGGGCAAGCTCATCTCCGGCGCGAATCTCACGATCCTGGCGTTCAAATCGGCCTTTGGCGATGCGGCGCCCATCATCGTCTCGATTTCCCTGGCGCTGTTCGCGTTCTCGACGATCCTCGGCTGGGAGTATTACGGCGAAAAGGCCCTGGAGTATCTGGTGGATTTCCGTCCGCCCCAGGACTACATCCCGGAGAACGAGAACGAGAAAATGCCGAAGAGCCTGTTTTACAGCCGCGCTGTCATCATGGCGTACCGCGTGATTTTCTCGCTGATCACCTTCGTCGGCGCCACCACGACCCTCGAAATCGTCTGGAACTTCTCCGACACCATGAACGGCCTGATGTCAATCCCGAACCTGATCTGCCTCATCTGGCTCTCCAAGGACATCGCCCAGGAGTGCTTCGAGTATGAGGAAAAGGTCGTCGAGAAGGAAAAGGCCGGCGAGGAAGTCGATTTCCAGCGCGCGGACTTCACCCACGGTTGATTTTCCGGTAAACGAAACAAGAAACCGGCCCGGCGCCTCCGCCGAAGCCGGAAAAAAGAAAACCGGCACAGCGACGTTCTCCGGGAACGCGGACTGTGCCGGTTTTTTGTTGTCATCCGCCCCGTCACCGGGCGCGAGGGCGATGGCGCGGCGTCAGCAAAAGAGGAACTCCGCCGCGAAGACGATGACGCAGCAGGCGGCCGAGACCTGGAACAGGCTGGCCCCGGCCCAGGCCAGGGCGATGCCGCCCACCATGGCCAGGGCACCGGCCAGCGGGATCTGCGTGGCCTCGACGATGGCCGGGAACGTCATCACCGCCAGCGTCACATAGGGCACATAGTAGAGGAACGAGCGCCAAAAACGGCTCTTCACCTGACGGCGGATCAATGTCAGCGGCAGGATGCGGATGGCCAGCGTCACACAGCTCATGACCAGCAAATAGACGTAGATATCATGCTTCATGCTGGTCCTCCTTTTCCCGGATGGGGAACAGCGCCGCCGCCCCGGCCGCGATGAGCACCGTCAGCAGGATGGTCCGCGTCCCGCCGGAGAGCGACGACAAAAGCGGCAGCCGCTCGGCCAAAAAGCTCAGCGCGAAGCTCAGCACCACGCTGCCCAGCACCACCCGGTCCAGCTTCGCCGGCGGGATGATGATGGCCAGGAACATCCCGTAGAGGGCCACTGACAGGGCGCTGACCACCGCCTCCGGCAACGCGTTGCCGGCGATGACCCCCAGCATCGTCCCCCCGGCCCAGCCGGGCAGGGCCACCGCCATCGCCCCGTAGTTGTAGTACGGATCCAGCGTCCCCCGGCGGGCGGCACTGATGCCAAATATCTCATCCGTCAGGTCGAAGCCCACGAAAATCCGGTGCCAGAGCGAGGCGTCGGGGGCGAATTTCTGGCTGATGACGCAGCTCATCAACAGATAGCGGGCATTGGCCACCAGTGTCATCAGCGCCATCTCCCAATAGGGCGCGTCTTCCGCCACCAATGTGAACGCCGCGTATTCCCCCGCCGAAGCGTTGTTGAAAAAGCTGGCCAGGAACCCCTGCCAGGGCGTGAAGCCGGCGTTTTTGGCGGCGATGCCCAGCGTGAAACCCACCACCAGATAGCCCAGCGCGATGGGAATCCCGTCGTGCAACCCGTCCGACAGCGCCCGCCGGTGCGCCGCCAGGCCCCGGGATAGCGCCGATGGTTCTTTATCCATGAGGAAATCTCCCTCCGTTTCAATCGTATCTATATATTTTACCCATCGGCAACGCTTTTGTAAACCGCCGCGGCGAAGAAATCGGCGCCACGGCCACAAAAAATCCGGCCTTGTTCAGCCGGAAGGATGAATTCTGCCGCCGGGTATTGAATCATGCACCTTTATGGTATATGATAAACATGAAACCGAGAATAATGCTATGAGGTGCTGCCAATGGAAAAAGTGCGTTATGATGCC